>JAHZMA010000033.1 GCA_022599575.1 Alphaproteobacteria bacterium
CATGCAAGATTTAACACCAGACCGTGCGTCATTAGACCCGATTGAAATTGCCTCGCGTGATGAATTGATGGCATTGCAATTAAAGCGTATGCAATGGTCGCTTGCCCATGCCTATCAAAATTCACGCTTTTATCGCAAAAGCTTCGATGATGCGGGTGTGCATCCCGATGATTTGAAACAGCTGGCTGATTTAAGCAAATTTCCGTTTACAGTCAAGCAAGATTTGCGTGATAATTATCCGTTTAACATGATGGCTGTGTCGATGAAACAGGTGGCGCGGATTCATGCCTCGTCTGGTACGACTGGCAAGCCGACTGTGGTTGGCTATACCAAAGATGATATTGAGATGTGGGCGGAGATGGTTGCCCGTTCTATTCGTGCATCGGGTGGCAAAAAAGGTGATATTGTGCATATTGCCTATGGTTATGGCTTGTTCACTGGTGGTTTGGGCGCGCATTATGGCGCTGAAAAATTGGGGTGTACGATTATCCCGCTTTCAGGCGGTATGACGGCACGGCAGGTGATGTTGATTGAAGATTTTAAGCCCGATATTATTATGGTTACGCCTTCTTACATGTTGGCAATTTTAGATCAGATGCGGCTTGATGGAATTGACCCGATGAAAACCTCGCTTAAGGTGGGAATATTTGGTGCAGAACCTTGGACAAATGCCATGCGAAACGATATTGAGCAATCGCTTGATATGCATGCAGTTGATATTTACGGGCTATCAGAAATTCTTGGACCGGGCGTTGCCAATGAAGCGGTTGAAAGCAAAAATGGCTTATATATTTGGGAGGATCATTTTTATCCTGAAATTATTAACCCCGAAACAGGTGAGGTGTTGCCAGATGGTGCTGAAGGCGAGTTGGTTTTTACCAGTCTCAGTAAACAGGCTTTTCCGATTATTCGTTACCGCACCCGTGATTTGACACGGTTACTGCCGGGTATCACGCGCATAATGCGCCGTATAGAGAAAATTGTTGGTCGCAGTGATGATATGCTGATTTTGCGCGGCGTGAATTTATTCCCAACACAGATTGAGGAGCAAATTTTGCAAATCCCAACCCTAACACCACATTATCAAATTCATTTGACAAAAGTAAACAGAATGGATAATTTAACGGTCAAGGTTGAAGCAACGCCCGATGCTAGCTCTGATGAAATGCGCGATGAAAGCAAAAATTTATTGGCAGAGGCAATCAAAAATATGATTGGGGTGAGTGCGGATATTGATGTATTACCCCCACAGAGCATAGAACGCTCGCAAGGCAAGGCAACAAGAGTGATTGATGATAGAAAAACTTAACGATAAAGCCTCTAGCGATAAATCTAGCGAGGCTATTTTAGACAATCTTATCGCAAAATTACATCAAGAAAGCCGTCATCTAAGGGTATGGTCGATTGTAATGAGTATCTATGGCGATGCCGTTATGCCTTATGGTGGGGCGATTTCTCTCAAAGGCTTGTCTCTGATTTTAACGCGGATGAATATTGGCACTGGCGCATTACGCACCGCAATGTCACGGCTTGCCCGCGATGGCTGGATGGAAAGATTTCGTGCGCGCAGTACCAGCTTTTATCGCATCAGCAACCATATGCAACAAGATATTCAACAAGCCAGTTTACAAATTTATGCAAGCCCTGAAGATGGTTATATATGGCAGGGTAACTGGCAGTTGGCAATCCCGCAACGGCAGGCCTTAACGTCAAAAATTTTAGAAGATATGCAAATGATGGGCTTTATCCCACTTAATGCTTTACTCTATATCCGCTTTGTTAAGCCTGATGAGTTGCTACCCAATCATGCGGATATTATTTTTATGCAAGCACAAGGGAGTGATTGTAAAGGGCAAGATTATAACCCGCAACTGATAGAGATGGTTGAAAAAAATCATAAGGGTTCTAAACTTTATCAAATATTAAGCGCAGAATTTCGTGCGCTTGCCGATAATCTGGATGATGGGGGTTCGCTAGTGGGTTTAGATGCGTTGGTTGCGCGAATTTTATTGATTCATTATTGGCGGCGTGCTGTGTTGGCTGATAATAGTGAGCATTTCGCTAATCCGTTTCGGCATGAAGCACATTTACTGACCAAGAAAATCTATCATCATCTGCAAGATGAAAGCGAAGCATGGCTCAAAAACTCTGCCTGTATCGATAAATCATTATTGCAAAAAAATATCATCAATCAAAGATTTAAGTAGAATATTTATGGTTTCAGAAAAATTTGATATGGCACAAATGAAAATATTGCTTGCCGATATTTACGCGCCATGGGTGCAACAATTAAACATCACCCCGCTTGCAAGCACGCAGCAAGGCTATCAATTTTTACTGCCAAAAAATAAAGATATTACCCGCGATGGCGATATTATTTGTGGGCAAGCCATTGCTTCGGTTGCTGATAGTGTAGGGGTGCTTAGCCTGTGCCACCATCATGGTGGCTATAGACCAATGACAACGATAGAATTGGCAAGTTATTTTATGCGTCCGTTATTTTTAGGCGATGTTATGATAGAAGTCACCAATCTTTCTAATGGCAAACGTTTGGCAACCACACGGGTTGATTTTAGGGCAAAACATTTCGATAAAATCGCAGCCACCGCCAACTGTATTTATGCCTATTTATGAAATCAAGGAGGGTTATAAGGCCGCGAGATTTTATTCTAGGTAGTAGCGGGGGGATTATAAGGGGTCATTTTTGGCATTGGGCGCACCGCCCTCAATGCCTGCAAAATGTTCGCACCCCCCTTATATATTATATCTATCGGGATGGGCGGCTATAAAAGCGGGTATCTTTTCTGCCCGTTCATTAATGGCTGAAATATTGTGCCAGTCAGAATAGTCCACGCCCCATCTTTTTGCGTTATAAATTTGCGGTATCAAGCAACATTCTACCAAAGAAACGTCATCACCGCAGGCGAATTTTCCTTTATGGGTTGTGTCTGCAATCAGCATATTCTCAATATTTTGCAAGCCTTTAATGATAAAATGCTGTTGCCATTGTTTTTTGATTTCTGTTTGCTGTGTTTCATCATCACTTATTAGCGAGGCAACATGCCCCATCACCGTAAGATTGCAAATAGGGTGAATCTCCATCGCAATCGCATAGGCAAGCGATAAAGCCCATGCGCGTTGTTGCGGGTTTTGTGGAAACAAGCAGGGCGAGGGTTGATGACTATCCAAATAATCGATAATTGCCAATGATTGCGTTAGCACAACATCGCCTATCACCAAAGTTGGCACTAATCCTTGCGGGTTATGTTGCATATATTCATCTTGCTTATTTGCCTTTGCAAGCAAATCTATCGAACGGCTTTCAAATTCAAGCCCTTTTAAATGCAAGGCAATCCGCACCCGATAGCTTGCCGAAGACCGCCAATAATCATAAAGAATAATGTTACTCATTTTTGTTCTTTTTCGTCAATTTTGCTGATTGAATTGCTTGGGCAAGTATTTTTCTATCGCCAATATGGTTCATTAAAATAAGCACTAGCCTTGCATTTAAGGCATGGCTTTGGGCATTGGTCAAACCCTGATGCGCCTCTAATAAATGTTGATAAATATCATCACCTGCAAAATTATCACCAAAATTATAGTCAGTTATTAATGTCATATCTCACCTCTTTCTTATCTGTTACCAATTATTTTGTGAAGCGCGGCTGTGATGCTATCATGCTTTGGTATGGTTTGCCAAATGGCGGTAATATGCTGGTCGGGACGGATAAGATAGCAGGCTTTGCCGTAACGCGCCTCAATAAAATTTTCGCTATTATCATCATTGGCATCATCATCGGCAAGATGCAACACGGTAATGCTTTCATCTAATTTATCGCGCCATTCATCTGATAACACCGCCTTACTATCAGTAATCAACAGTGTAAATTGCGCGCTCAAACAATTCAGCAACCAGCATGATTTGCCATTTTTATCACGCATCGGCGCATCTGGGCAGACCATACCTGATTGCAAATGAGTATTTTCTGGCGATGGCGTTTGCAATGATTTGCCATTCAGCGAGCATGGCACTGATAATCTGCCCGCATTAATTAATTTACGCGCAAATGGCATTGTGCTTGCCAGCTGTAACAAAGAATTGCGAAACAGCATCTCAATATCACTATTGGGCGACATAAATTTTGTGGTGCGGGCAGAGTTTTTAATATTTTCATCCGCGCCATGAATTCGCTCTTCATCGTAAGAGAGTAATAAATTTGCCTCCGCCTTTTCTTGCAATATCAACTCTAATTTCCAGCATAAATTATCAACATCTTGAATGCCGCCATTGCCACCACGCGCCCCAAAGGGCGAGACAATATGTGCGCTATCGCCTGCAAAAATAATGCGCTGATGGATAAATTTTTCTATGCGGCGGCAATGAAATTGATAAATACTCACCCATTCTAATTCAAATGCACGTTTCGGCAGCATCGTTTGAATACGTTTTTTAACATTTTCGGCTTGGGTTTCAAACGCATCATCGGCATCGGGCGGTAATTGAAAATCGATGCGGTAAATATTATCTGGCTGTTTATGCAATAATGCTGATTGCCCTGCATGAAAGTTTGGCTCAAACCAAAACCATCTTTCTTTGGGGAAGGGGGCATCCATTTTTACATCGGCAATCAAGAATTTTTCTGTGAAATGCTGTCCCTTAAAATCTAAATTTAGCAAATGCCGTGTCTTGCTATGCGCACCATCACATGCCAACAAATAATCTGCTTCAATCTGATAATCACCATATTCTGAGCTAACATTAGCCGTTACTTTTTTTCCATTTTGTGCTACTGCATCAATCGTGGTGCCAAAGCGTAAATCAATATGTTGCGGAAAATCTTGACATCTTTGCACTAAATAATCTTCAACATAATATTGCTGTAAATTAACAAAAGCAGGGTTTTTATGTCCTTTTTCAGGCAGTAAATCAAACTGATAAATTTCATCGTCACCCCAATAGGTGCGCCCTACCTGCCATGTAACGCCTTTAGCCACCATTGTTTCGCCAACGCCTAGCCTATCAAAAATTTCTAATGTGCGCTTTGCCCAGCAAATCGCGCGGCTACCATCGGCGACGCCAGTATCTTTATCAACCAACACCACTTTAATATCGCGCATTGCCAAATCTATGGCGGCGGCAAGCCCGATAGGCCCTGCACCCACAATCACTATTTGCGTTTGGCAGATTGTGTTATCAGCGATTTCTGGCGCAATTTGTGTGTTAAATATGGCGTGATTTATTGCTTCATTCATTGCATTAAGGTGTGATTAACCTTGCCCTTTAACCTTGTAAAGATTCCCACATTTGGGCATCGCGTTGTTCAGTCCAAATGCGCGGTGTATCCATGCCTAGTGCTTCATCATAAGCGCGCGCCACATTGAATGGCAGGCAATGTTCGTAAATGGCATAATCCTTAAATTTATTATCACATGCGTTACGCACTGCCGCAAAAGCTTCTTGTAAATCACCGCCTTTTGCCGCAATTTGCGCGGCGGGACGATAGGTGCTAATTAAAAAATCATCAGTACAATCAATGGCTTTTTGCACTTTTGCCTCGCCTGTTAGCGCATCACCGCGCCCTGGCACCAGTGATAAGGGTGAAAATTCGGCAATTGCTTGCAATGTGTTACGCCAATCATGGAAATGGGCATCACCGCAATAACATGCCGAACGATATTCCACAATATCGCCGCTCAACATCACGCGTTCATCTGGCACCCATGCCACAATATCGCCTGCGGTATGCGCGCGCCCTAAATGCAGTAAATCCACACGGCGTTTGCCAAGATAGAGAGTCATTTTTTTATCAAAAGTAAGGGTAGGGAATGTAAGTCCCTTAATAGTCTCGTGCCCCTGAAATAATCTGGGGAAGCGTGTAAATTCACTTTGCCAATCTTCGGCACCACGTTCGTGAATCATGGCGTTGCATAATGATGATGCAATAATCTCGCTGGCTTGGCTATAGGCAGAAGCCCCTAGCACGCGCACCGCATGGTAATGTGATAACACGACATATTTTATCGGCTTATCCGTTACCGAACGGATTTTTTCAATCACCTTCTGTGCCATTAAAGGCGTGGCTTGCGTATCCACAATCAGCACACTATCATCGCCAATCACCACGCCTGTATTGGGGTCACCTTCGGCGGTGAAGGCCCAAATATCGCGCCCAACTTCTGAAAAGCTGATTTTCTTTTCTGTCATATCACCTTGTGATGCAAATTTTTTTGCCATGCGTTTTTCCTTTGATACAAAATTAAATAGTTAAGTTTTATAGGGCATTATTGTTTGATTGATTGTGCCGAAAATTGTCTTGCCTTGTGCATCGTGCATATCGATGGTAACATTATCACCAAAGCGCATAAAAGGCGTGGCAGGCTTGCCATGTAAAATGGTTTCTATCGTGCGTAACTCTGCCAAACAGCTATAGCCAACACCGCCTTCGCTGATGGGTTTGCCCGCACCACCATCTTCTGATTTGTTAGAGATAGTGCCTGTGCCGATAATCGTGCCAGCGCATAAATTCCGTGTTTTGGCGGCATGCATGATGAGGGTAGGAATATCAAAAATCATATCAATGCCCGTTTGCACACGCCCTAATGGCTGTCCGTTTAAGTCGATACGCATGGCAAGATGTAGCCTGCCGCCATCCCATGCATCACCCAACATATTGGGCGTTACGGCGACGGGCGAAAACGCGCTAGATGGTTTGGATTGAAAAAACCCAAAACCTTTGGCAAGCTCAGCAGGGATTAACCCACGCAACGAAACATCATTCACCAACATTATCAGCAATATCGCATTTTTTGCGGTATCATAATCAGCCCCCATCGGCACATCATTGGTAATCACCGCAATTTCGGCTTCCATATCAATGCCCCAAGCCTCATCAGCCATCATAATAGGCGCGTGTGGTGCTAAAAAACTATCAGAGCCACCTTGATACATTAAAGGTTCTTCCCAAAAACTGGCAGGCATTTCAGCACCGCGCGCTTTACGCACCAATTCCACATGGTTAACATAGGCACTGCCATCTGCCCATGCATAGGCGCGGGGCAAGGGTGAGAGCGCAATTTTTTGGTCAAACGCTTTACCACTGTTTGGATTATCGGCTAATTTTTGCGCTAATGCTTCAAGCAATGGTGCTGTTATCTGCCAATTTTCTACGGCATATTGTAAATTTGGCGCAATAGCGTCAGCATCTAAATAATATTGCAAATCATCAGATACCACAATCAAGCGACCATCTGTGTTATCGGATGGTAAAGTTGCTAATTTCATGTTATTGTTTCCTACTTCCAATTTCCTTGTTTTGTGCCATCAAAATGCGTTTCTAACCCTTGCCAACATGATGCGTAATCTTTGTGTAATGGTGCCTCATTAGCGGCAAATTCGGTGATATGTTGCGGCAAAAATGTTTCAAACATAAAAGCCAGCGTATCGGTTAATTTTGTTGGTGTCAATGCTGTAAGGCTTGCTTTTTCAAACGCACCAGCATCAGGACCATGCGGCAACATGCAATTATGCAAACTTGCCCCACCGCGCACAAAACCCTCTTCTTTGGCATCATATTTGCCATAAATCAACCCCATAAATTCCGACATAATATTGCGATGATACCAAGGTGGGCGGAAAGTGTTTTCTGCCACCATCCAACGTTCAGGAAAAATAACAAAATCAATATTTGCTGTGCCTTCCGTGCCAGAAGGCGCGGTTAATACAGTGAAAATAGAAGGGTCGGGATGGTCAGATAACAGCGCACCAATAGGCGAGAATAGGCGTAAATCATATTTATAAGGCGCGTAATTGCCATGCCATGCCACCACATCTAATGGCGAATGTTTGATGCTACATTGATATAAATTGCCGCACCATTTTGCTTTTAAGATTCCATCAATATCCGTATGGTCAAAAGCGGCGTGCGGAGTTAAAAAATCGCGTGAATTTGCCAAACAATTCGCCCCGATAGGACCGCGATAGGGCAGGGTAAAAGGCGCGCCATAATTTTCGCATACATAGCCACGTGCTTGGTTTTGCAATAAATTCACCTGAAAAACAACACCGCGCGGGATAATTGCAATCTCAGCAGGGGTAATATCAATCACGCCAAATTCGGTGCGTATTTGCAAATCACCCATTTCAGGCACTATCAGCAATTCGCCATCGGCATTGAAGAAATACTCATCTTGCCCATCTTCATTCTGCATTGAATCATTCGCCACATAAATATGACACCCCATGCCCGAACGCGCCTGGGCATCGCCCGCAAGGCTGATGGTATGCAAGCCTTGAATGAAATTTGTCTTTGCTTCGGGTATTGGCAATGCCCCCCAACGTAATGCGCCAATCGGTAAATTGCTGGCAAAAGGGGCGGGGGATGTTTGCAAATAGCCTGCATCTATCTGCTGATATTGTCCATGATGCTTAACCGATGGGCGGATTCTGTAGAGCCACGAACGTTGATTGCTATCGTTAGGCGCCGTAAATGCCGAACCAGAAAGCTGTTCAGCATACAGCCCATAAGGGCATTTTTGCGGTGAATTCATCCCTTGTGGTAAAGCATCTTCTAATGCTTCAGTAGCAAAATGATTGCCAAAACCAGACATATAAGCAGTATCACCAGCCATATTATCACCCTCATTTGTGTCAAAACAACATGTAATACTTTTATTTGTAACAAACTTATATTGTTTTGTCAAATTGTTTTAATTCATCGATAATAGTTGCAATCTCTGCTTCAGTTAAAATATTAAGAATTTGATATTTTTTAAGAAAGATATAATAATAGAGCAGTTTAATTTCATCTGTTACCAGATGTTCGGGCAAGGGTTCAATATCCCAAGCTGCTTGTTTGGCAACAGATAATTTACTGGCATAAGGCAATGCCTGCATAAATAGAACCAAGCCCAATATGATGGGCTTGGTGATTGAAAAAATGGGGGTTTTTATAGACATGTTATTTCCTTATTTTGATGGTTTTTTCTCTGCTTCCAATGCTTGTTCGATGATGCGGACTACCTCTTCGGCTTTTTCAAGGCGGGCGGGGAGTAACTCATCTCCAAGACTCTCATCATCAGTTTCATGCGTGCGCCAAATAGAGCTTTCTAAACCCTTAACTTTATCTTTTGCCGTATCAAGTGCAGTGCCAAAGAAAGATGATTTCACATGTAAATCCACGCCTAAATCAATTAAAAGCTTTATTAGTTCATTGGAATCCTCTCCGCTGACTGCAAACATTAAAGGAGTATCGTTATCATCTGTTATAAAAGTTGGGTCAGCACCATTTGCCACTAAAAATTGTGCGATTTCTAATGTGCCAACAGTAGAAAAAATTGTATAATTACCCTCTGTTTCTTTGGCATTAATAGCAACACCATTATCTAAAAAAAACTGAATTAATGGAATAATGTTGTTGTTTTTTGTAGAAGCCAATTGCATGAATAGCGGGCTGGTCGCAAAATCTGGATAATAAGAAATATATATGTCTGGATGTTCAGTCTTTGCCCGTAATAAGATTTCATCAATGGTTGGTGAAAATTCAACTCGATGAGCATCAGAACTATCATCAGCTTGATAAGTTACATAATATTGTTTTAAGTAACCGTATTCTTCTGTTCTTGAAGATTCTATCTCTATCTTGATGTTATTGGCATAAATCAGCATTTCTTCTTTATGATGCAGGAATTTATTAAGTTCTGTTGGTTGAAATTGTTGTAATTCATCAATAATCGCTTGCACATCATTTTCAGTTAAAATATCACGAAAATCTTTCTTAAATAAAATAACATAATAGCAGAATAATTTTAATTCTACGCTTGTTAATATTTCTGCTACTGTTTTTGTTTGTGAAGATTGTTCTTCAATGATAGCTGGTTCTTCAGCGGAAGATGTTGTTTCGATAACAGATGTTTTACTGGCATCAGGTGATGCCAGTAAAAATATTACCACACCCACTATGATAGTAATGGTGATAAAAAAAATGGATTTTGGTATTCGCATGTTATTCTCCTTTATTGATATTTTTTAAACTTTTTGTTAGTTATAACTTGTTTAGCATCAGTGATGTTGCGCTGTAATTGCGACAAATTACAATTATCTTTTCCTTTGGTATAGCCTTGCAGTTCACAGCCGAGTTTAACAATTTTTTCAAACATTAGCAATGCGGTATAATCACGGATCACGGCATCGACTAAA
>JAHZMA010000034.1 GCA_022599575.1 Alphaproteobacteria bacterium
GTGCCTTCTTCGGCACTCGGCATAAAATCCTTGAGCGATGGGTGATGCGCGGGAATATTATCCATCATATCGCCCTATATCGCCCGTAACATTTTGGCGATTTTATCTAGCCCATCTGATAGGCGGTCAATATCATTCTCGTCATTATAAATTCCTAAAGATGCCCGCACACAGCCATTGATACCAAAATGATTCATCAGGGGTTGCGCGCAATGATGCCCCGCCCGCACGGCAATATTTTGCTCATCTAGCAGGGTTGCCACATCATGGGCTGCTATCAATGTGCCATCTTTGCGTTGCATATTAAAGCCAAACACGCAAGCGCGGTGTTCAGGATTGCCAACAAGCGCAATGTAAGGTTTCTGCATCAGCATATCATGCAAAATCTGGGTAAGTTTTTGCTCGGCATTTTTGATAGTCTCCATACCGATAGCGTTAAGATAATCAATCGCCGCCGATAATCCTGCCGCTTCCATAATGGGCGGTGTGCCTGCTTCAAATCGGGTGGGGGGCGGTAGAAAATTCGCTTCTGTCTCGGTTACTCTATCCACCATACCGCCACCGCTGATAAAAGGCGGCAAGGTTTCTAACAGATGATATTTACCATAAAGCACGGCAATCGCATTGGGCGCATAGAGTTTATGCCCTGTTAAAATGTAAAAATCGGCATCTAAATCTTGCATATCAAGTGGCACATGCGGGGCAGCTTGTGCGCCATCAACAAGAATATAAGCGCCATGCTGATGGGCAATTTCGGCAAAGCGTTTAATGGGTAACAGTGTGCCGCACACATTGCTGATATGGGTGATGCTGAGTAATTTAATCGGGTGTTCAGCAAATAATTGTTCTATCTGTGCTTCGGTGATATTGCCATTTGCGTCAGGCGCAATGACGTGTAAGGGGTGGGCGTTTTTCAAGCGCAACCATGGCACAAAATTTGAGTGATGCTCAAGCCGTGTGATGGCGATTTCGTCGCCTGTTTTAAGCAAGCTATGTGGCAGGCAATGGCTGAGTAGATTGAAAGATTCGGTGGCATTACGGGTGAAAATAATCTCATCCTTGCTTTTGGCATTGATGAAGCCCTGCATATCTTGCCGTGCTTGTTCATAAATATTGGTGGCATCTATCGATAAGCCATATTGCCCGCGATGCACATTGGCGTAGCTGTTTTCCGCCATTTCTAGCATGGCTTGCATCACAATGCGCGGTTTTTGCGCCGATGCGGCACTATCCAAAAACACCAAATCGGGCTTGTTGCTAAAGACCGCAAAATCATCGCGATATTGGTGCTGAATCTTGGGCGTCATATTGTCATTAATAGTGTTAAGGGATTTATTCATCACCGTGATAGCCTGCAAAATGATTGAATAAGGCCTGTATCTTTTCATCATCAACCATGCCAATCAGCTCGCTCAAAAATGCGCGACATAAAAACTTTAAGGCTTGCTGGCGCGAAAAACCTCGCGTTTGCAGATAAAAAAGTTGGTCATTATCGGGCGCGCCAATGGTAGAACCATGCGAACATTTCACCTCATCAGCATAGATTTCTAATTCTGGCTTATGGTTGGCACGGGCATGATCGCTCAATAACATAGCGCGGCTCATCTGATAGCCTTCGGTCTGTTGTGCCTCTTGCTTTACGATAATTTTGCCCTGAAAATTATGCACGGATTCATCATCTAAAATTGCCCGAAACTGTTCTGATGATGTGGTGTTCGGGCTGATATGCTGTATCAGCGTGCTATTATCAAGATTGCTGTTACCCGTTAATGATGCAATGCCATTAAGGGTGCAATGCGCTTGTTCGTTTTCTAGCATCACTTTGGTATCGCGGCGGATCATCGCGCCCGTTTGCAACAAAGATAAATGATGATAATGTGCGCCAGCTTCGCATGATGCGCTCACATCGCCAATATGAATGGCATTTTGATTCAGCATTTCCAGCACATAATGGTTGAGACGTGCTTCTTTTTCTAAATCAAACTCTATCAGTGCGTTGCTGATACCACCGCCAATCATGATTTCAACAAAACTAAGATTAACATTATGGGCAAGGTCTAGCCGTAAATTCGGATGGGTGCAATCGGTTGGTGCATCACCATTTAAGCCGTAAATCAGCACCAGAGGTTTGGGCGGTGTTTGGGTGATATTGATGCAAAGATGTTCTGCATTATTCGCCTGATTCAAATGCGCCCAGCCCAGATTTTTATCAAGCGGGGTGATGGTGTTGGCGGTGAACACATTATAATAGTCGCTTGATAATTGTTCTGCTGATTTAATATCATTGCCAAATATCACATCATAATCGCCCAATGTTGCATCAAGTGTTGTGCGTAAATCATCAGGAATTTGCTTCATGCCGTCTTTGCTGGTAAGGGCTTTATCGCCAAGTAAATCTTGAGCAGGGCTATAGCGCCATGTTTCAGTTTTACGGCTAGGGGCTTGCCAATTTTTACCATCAATGGTGACGTTGAAATTTTTACTCATTTTATGTAACCTGCCTCAATCTTCTGCCACGATATTATGATAGCCTACATTTTCTATCTCTTGGGCCAGTGCGGCATCGCCAGATTTGTTGATTTTGCCATCCGATAAAATATGCACATAATCGGGCGTTATATAATCTAACAAACGCTGATAATGGGTGATGATAATGAAGCTACGTTGCTTTGAGCGCAACTGATTAACATTATCGGCAATCAGTTTCATCGCATCAA
>JAHZMA010000035.1 GCA_022599575.1 Alphaproteobacteria bacterium
ACCGCCATTAATAATGGGGGTAAAACGATTGCGGTGATGGGTGTACCAATCAGCCGTTACTACCCTACAAAAAATAGAGATTTGCAAGATGAAATTGCAAAGAATCATTTATTATTGTCACATGTTCCTGTTTTACGTTCTTATCAGCAACAAGATACTCGAAAGCTTAATTTTTTCTTTCCTGAACGTAATAGTATTATGTCCGCTTTGTCTCAGGCAAGTATCATTGTAGAAGCTTCTGATACGTCAGGAACATTGATACAAGCAAAACAAGCATTAAAACAAGGCAGACAGCTTTTTATTCTTGATAGTTGCTTTAATAATTCAGATTTGAAATGGCCATATCAATTTTTAGAAAAAGGGGCTATTCGCGTTAAAGAACCAGAGGATATTATAAAAAACCTTGGTTAATTTTAATTTACGTAAAATAGATGAAAATATAAGGAAAAATCATTCTTCTTTGAAAGAAAATGATGTTTGCTTTTATATTATGGAATATCATTCAAAGCTGGGATATAAGCATAGTAATGAAAATTCTACTATTCAAAATTTAAAAAAACCGATGGATAGAATAAATAATTCAGAGTGGTCACATAAAGAAAAAGCAATAAGAGAAATTGGCGAAATGTGTAAGCAGTGTTTTGATAAGATAGATAGTCAAAGATTGATTATTCCTATTCCCCCTTCAAAAACAAAAAACGATATACTTTATGATAATAGAATATTACAAATATTAAATATTGCGCGTCAGGATAATGGCAATATCATTCATAATGATAATATTATTTTACAAAGTAAAAATTATCCTGCATCTCATGAAAATGATGGTAATCGCATGTCTGCAGACGCACTTGAAAAAATTTATGAAGTTGATTTGAATGAATTAGTAAGTGCTAATATAAAAAATATTATTATTTTTGATGATGTTATTACTACAGGAGCTCATTTTAGAGCAGTTTGTAATAAACTTGAACAAGGGTTAGGTGATAAATTTCACGAATATGATATTAAAGGTTTGTTTGTTGCAAGAACAATCCGTCTAGAGCCTGAAGAATCCTAAACCACCCTCACCCCAACCATTCACTCATTTTCTGTGCGGCGAAGATATAGCCTGATGCGCCTAGCCCCACAATCGCACCATTGGCGCGGGTGGTGATATAAGAATGATGGCGGAAGGATTCGCGACTATAAATATTGCTGAGATGCACCTCAATCACATAGCCCTCATAGGCATTAAGCGCATCAAATATCGCGATAGATGTATGGCTAAACGCGCCTGCATTGATGATGATACCATCATAAGTGCCACGTGCCTCGTGAATTTTATCAATCAACACCCCCTCATGGTTGGATTGCATATGGTCAATTTTAAGCGCGCTTACTGTTTTTTGGCAACGTGCCATAACATCATCTAGCGTATCCGTGCCGTAAAGGTCAGGCTCTCTGGTGCCGAGTAAATTTAAGTTAGGTCCGTTTATAATAAGAATTTTATTCATGATTCATTATCCGTGTTTATGTATTAAGGTTGACGCAACCAGTTTTCAGCATTATTGACGGCAATGTCAATATCGTCTGGCGTGATTTGCTGTTGTAATTGTTCAAGTTGTAAAATGGCTTGTTCATCGCCGTTTTTTGCCGCAAGATAATACCATCTATAGGCTTGTCTTTTATCAGTATCTTCATCACCATCAAGGTGTAATTTTCCTAACGCGATAAAAGCATCAGGCTGATTATTGCGTGCCGCGCGTTGATACCAATTAATGGCGGCGTCACGATTTTGCGTGACAGCATTATTATCGGTGTTATATAAATCACCTAATGCTTTTTGGGCATTGGCATTGTCTTTTTGCGCAGCTTTGCTAAATAACGCGAAAGCTTCGGCATCATCTTGCATCACTTCTTTGCCCTCAAGATAGAGTTTTCCTAATGCAAATTGCGCGTTGCTATCGCCTTGTGCCGCCGCCAATTTTGACCAATAAAGTTGCTGTTGCCCATCTTGTGGCACGCCTCTACCTTCGGCAAATAATCGCCCTAATGCGGCTTGCGCTTCTTTATCGCCTTTTTCGGCGGCGCGCCAATACCATTTTGCCGCCCTGCCATCATTGATTGCTGTGCCTAAACCTTGTTCATACATGAATGCCACTTGTTTTATTGCTGTTGCATCTTCATGTTGGTCAGCGGCTTGTGTATAATATTGTAATGCCAATTTATAATCTTGCCCCACATCACCTTTACCATAAAAAAAGATATCGCCTAACCGCAAAGTGGCATGACGGTTACCGTTTTTGGCGGCCGCTTCATACCAGCGTACGGCTTCTATGATATTAGGGACGCGCCCTAACCCTTGATAATAAATATCAGCCAAAGAAATTTGCGCTGCTATATGATTCTTGCTTGCAGCACGATAATACCATTGTTCGGCTTTGTTATAAAATTTGAGCTTAAATATGCCATATTTGGCATATAATAAATAGCTATCGGCTAATTCATTTTGCGATTCAATATCGCCTTGTTGGGCAAGGATATTTGTTCGGCGGATGCGGTCGGCATTCAAGCCCGCTAATATGATTGCCAGCGTCATCACAAGTCCGATAATCACCAATATAAGTCTCTGGAACATTTGTTACTCCGCATCACCTATGTAAAGATAGGTGCTACTAATATATTAACATAAAAAAGGTAAAAAATCAGTAATGTTTTGGTCAATGTTTTTCTTTGCATCATGCTGATGTTAAAAATTCTTCGGCTAGCAAGCAAGATTGTGTGGTAAAATCTTTGCTTTGTTGGGTAGCAAGTTCCGTTGCTGCATGTGAGCCAATCCAACCCAATAGCACCATTTTTCGCAACATGATAAAGCTAGGTATCATGGCAATATCATCAGGCGTTAAATTTCTGATTTTTTGATAGCCCATAAGCCATGCTTCAATCATATCAGGCTTTTCGGGGTGGTTTTCAATGAAAGAAAATGCCGCGCCAATATCATATAAAAACCAGCTAAAACCGCAATCATCAAAATCGAGTACCTTTAGCTTATCGCCATCGATTAAGAAATTGGCAAGCCGTAAATCCGCATGAATCAGCCCGTAATTATCATCCGATTGCCCATAATGATGAAGATTATTTTTAATTTTTTCAGCCGCCCGCATCAGTAATTTTATTGCTTCATTATTCATGGTCGGGTCATCACTATTTATTGTATGTTGCCATGCTCCCCAATGCGGTTTTGCACCAATCATGCCATCAAAATCCCAATTTAAGCGGGTGAAGAAAGGCGGAAGCCCGCGCATAAATTTTTGGCTATGCAGATGTAATTTTGCAGTGATATTGCCCAGATGGTAAAAATTTTTAGATAGTTGCTGATGCTCGCTTAAGTGATGACCTGCTAAAAACTCAAAGAGCAACATGTTATATTGCTGCTGGGTGATATTATCATTGTAACATTGCAATTTTTTACCATTCTTGCCTAATAAAACATCAGCCGTGATGATGATATTATCGCGCCGTAACGCTTCAATCCATGCAATTTCACTTAAAATAGCGTCATTGCTATGATAGCCTACTCGGTTGATACGCAAGATTTTTATCACATTATCATATTGCACAGTATTATACTGAACAGTATTATACTGAACCTTAAAAGTGGCGTTTTCCGAAAGATTGATAAGCTGATAATCAGCATCTGCTGGAATATCCCATAAGATATGACTTTTTTTGGCAATGCGCGTTAAGTCGCTCACCATTAACGCAAAATCTTGCATGATAATTTAGTGATACCGCTTCATAACTGCGCCTAGCCCCGCGAATTTTTGCTCAAAACTCTCATAGCCACGGTCCAAATGATAAATATGCCGTAAAACTGTTTCGCCTTGTGCGGCAAGGGCGGCAATCACCAAACCAAAACAGGCGCGAATATCGGATGCGGCAATATCGGTACCGCGAAGTTTTGCACCGCCATGAATGGTGGCTCTTGCGCCTTGAATATCAATGTTTGCGCCCATTTTTTGATATTCGGTGGCGTGCATAAAACGGTTTTCAAAAATCAACTCATTGATGTACGATTTGCCATCAACCAAACATAGCAATGCCATTAATTGTGCTTGAATATCGGTGGCAAAGCCCGGAAACGGAGCGGTTTCAATGTTGAGAGGCTTAAAATATTCAGGCGCGCCAGTCACTTTTATTTGATGCCCATCAATCGCGATATTTGCGCCATTTTGGCTGAGAATATCTAAAAAATCTTTGATAAGAATGGGATTGATATGGGTAAGGGTAACATCGCCTTTGGTGGCAATGGCGGCAATCACAAAACTTGCCGCTTCAATTCTATCGGCAATAATGTGATGGCTAGCGGCGGTGAGTGGCACTCCATTTTTGCCTTGAATCTGTAATGTCGATGTGCCAATGCCCTCAATAGGCACGCCCATTTTTTGCAATAAATGCGCTAAATCAGTGATTTCGGGTTCTAGCGCAACATTTTCCAAGATTGTTTCACCATTGGCAAGGGCGGCGGTTAGCATGAGATGTTCGCTTGCCCCCACTGAAATAAAAGGAAATGTGATATGTGCGCCGTTTAAACCACCTTTGGGTGCAGTGCTATGCACTTTACCATCTATAATTTCTACCTGTGCGCCCATTTTTTGCAGGCCTTTTAGATGTAAATCAATCGGGCGCGCACCAATGGCATCGCCACCCGGCAAAGTAATTGTGGCTTGCCCCTCACGTGCCAATAACGGCCCTAACACCAAAATTGAAGCACGCATCTGATTCACCGCCTCATGCACCGCTAATAGCGAGATAACATTACTAAACTCAATATTTAATTGTTGTGGTGAACCAAATTCACCGTTTTGATTAGGGATGATGCTGGTTTTTGCGCCCAACTCACTTAAAATTTCTAATAATTTTGTGGTATCGGTCAAGATTGGAAAATTATGTAAGGTCAAAATTTTATCAGTTAATAAGGCGGCACAAATAAGCGGCAGAGCAGAATTTTTAGCACCGCTAATGGCAACTTTGCCGTTTAATTGTGTTTCGCCTTGAATGGTTAAATGAGGCATAATTACTCCGATAAGCCGCTGCTCCAACTATCACGATGGATATGAATTGATAATAATAAGCCAATGGAAAACATGGTAGTGATAAGTGCTGAGCCACCATAAGAAAGCAATGGTAACGGCACACCCACTACTGGTAAGATACTCATCACCATGCCTAAATTGACAAAAATATATAAAAATAATGTTACGCTAATGCCCATCGCCAGTAATCTACCGAATTGATGACGGCAATAAAATGCCGTCGCAAAAGCAATTAAAATAATAAGAAAATAGAGCGTTATTACAGTAAGCCCGCCAATAAAACCCAATTCTTCGGCCAGCATGGCAAAAATAAAATCAGTATGTTTTTCAGGTAAAAAATTAAGATGGCTTTGCGTGCCTTGTGCAAAGCCTTTGCCCCATAAACCGCCCGAACCCAAAGCGATTTTAGATTGTATCACGTGATAGCCCGAACCTAACGGGTCATTTTCTGGATTCAAAAAAGCAATGACACGATTTTTTTGATAGTCACGCAAATTAGTCCATAAAATCGGAATCGCTGCTAACACACAAGCACTGCCTAATAAGAAAACCCATAGCCTAATGCCTGCTAAAAACAACACTGAAATACCGCCAATTATCAATACCAAAGATGTGCCTAAATCAGGTTGTCTTAATATGAATGCAACGGGTATTAAGATAATCAGTGCGGGCGGTATCATATTTGGCAAACGGTTAATTTGTTCCAATGGCAAGCGATGAAAATAACGTGCCAATGCTAAAATAACCGCCACTTTCATGAGTTCAGAGGGTTGAATACGGATAAAGCCCAAATTTATCCAACGTTGCGCCCCCATACCGATTGACCCAAGAATCTCTACCAGTAACAAGCCAATTAAACAGGCAAGATACAGCCAATAAGCAGAATTATACCAAAATCGGATATTAATGCTTGCCACAATCAGCATACCGATAAAGGCGACAATAAAGCGCAGAAGCTGTTTCGATGCCCAAGGTTGCATTGAACCCCCTGCTGCTGAATATAGCATGATAAAGCCGAATAGGCTTAAACAAAGCACAACAAGCACTAAAAACCAATTAATATCGCGTAATTTTGTCCAAATCATGCGCTATGCCTTATATAATCGTTGCATATTCACCAACACATCGCGGGCAATCGGTGCTGCTGTGATAGAACCACTATTGCCATGTTCTACCACTACCGAAATCGCCCAGCGTGGTTTTTTAACGGGCGCATAGCCAACAAATAACGCATGGTCGCGTTTTTCCCATTCTAATAAATGGCTAGAAATCACACCAGTCTCACGCTCTTTTTCTGAAATATTACGCACTTGCCCCGTGCCAGTTTTGCCAGCATAAGCCCAGCGCGGATTTGTGACCCGTGTATGGTAGGCAGTGCCTGTTTTCTCATTAACCACCTGATACATGGCACGTTTGATAAGGTTTAAATGAGAATCTTTGACGGGTATTTTATCAAAAATTGGTTGGTTTTGATTCAATAATAAATCTTTTTTATCATCGGGCATCATCAAAAGAGTAGGTGTAACAGCATAGCCACCATTCACAAAGCGTGCAATCATAGTAACCATCTGCAAAGGGGTGGCGGTTAAATAGCCTTGCCCAATACCAGTGATTAATGTCTCGCCACTTTCCCAATTTGTGCCAATTACTTTTTTCTTCCATGCGATATCTGGCACGGTGCCGATTTTATTATTGTGTAATTCAATATTTAAGTCTGTGCCTAAACCAAACATGCGGGCATGTTTGGCGATAACATCTACACCTGTTTCCAGCGCAACCTTATAAAACCATATATCGCATGAATTGCTAATTGCTTTTGTTAGATTGACATTTTTATGTCCCCAATTTGCCCAGCAATAAAAATTGCGCCGCCCATAAGGGATATGTCCTGAACAAAAATGTTTGGTATTGGGCGATAAACCATTTTCTAAAGCGGCGATAGTAACAACTGGCTTGAAAGTAGAGGCAGGCGCGTATAGCCCTGATACTGCCTTATTAACAAGTGGTTTATAAGGATTATTAAGAAGATTATCCCATTCTAATTGTTCAATGCCACGCACAAATTTATTAGGGTCAAAATTAGGCGAAGAAACCATCGATAAAACTTCACCGCTATGAATATCCATCACCACTACCGAGCCTGCTTCAACCAATGAAAGCCTTTGGGCAACGTAATCTTGCAATCGGTTATCAATGCTCAAGCGAATATTTTTACCGCGAATGGCAGGAATCCGTCTCACTTCTTTGATTGGTCGCCCTGATGCGTTAACCTCTAAATGCAACGCGCCACCCTCACCACGTAAATTAGGTTCATAAAATTTTTCTAATCCATTTTTGCCGATATGAAAACCGGGTATGCTAAATAAGCGGCTTTGCGTCACTTCCTTACGATTAGGCTGGGCAACAAAGCCAATAATATGCGAATATAAATTGCCCTGCGGATAAATACGCTCTTGCCCCGCATCAATATATATACCGGGTAAATTTAACCGCTCTATTTCAATTTTACTCACCTCAACCCAGTTAAGATGTTCAATCAGCTCAATCGGTTGAAATACTGGCGAACGGCTAACATCGTCTAAAATTTTTTTTTGCTTTGATGCTGGCAATACCACAATTTTACTTAATTTTTGCAATGTTTGTTTCACATCATCGGCTTCTTCGGGAATAAGTAAGATGCGGTAATTATCGGTATTTCGCGCCAGCTCTAAATTATTACGATCAAAAATATGGCCACGTTCAGGGGCAACCAAGCGCGAACGAATACGGTTTTCATCAGCCAAAGTTTTATAACGGTCAGATTCCAAAAGCTGCAGATAGGTGAGTCTGCCACCCAATATGCCGAATATTGTTAGTTGCCCACCTAGCATAAATATTGAGCGGCGGTTAAAGATTTTTTGACGCGATTCTTTCATTAAAGCCATATTATTACCATAATCTATAACGCAAAAATGTGAAAATACCATGTAGAGGAATATAGCATAGGCTAGCAAAAATCATGCTTAAAATTAATTGGCTAATATTGGGATGATTGCCATGCATGATGGTAATGATAATATGAATAAAAAACGGTATCAGTAACATTGCCATAAAAATTGCTAAACTAACAAATATAGAGCGGTTCCAAAAATTATCACGGATGATATTACAAATCAAATAGCAAATTAAAAAAGTAATGCTGTAAACGCCAATCATTTGTCCAATTAATAAATCCAGCCATAGTCCGAAAAAAAGTGCCATACCAAGATGAAAATAAAGATGCCCGTTAAAAGCCCAGTAAAAGATTCCAATAAATAGAAAAAATACGGTTAAACCTTCAAAATTGGTCAAAAATGATTGCGAGATGCCCAATAATAATAAAAAAGCACAGCAAAAAAACGGCAGACTTGCTTTTACAGTTATAACATACCATTTTTCTTCTTGCGTAGAAATGCTTTTGCGGTATGCCATTAATTTTGTCTTTCTTGATAATCTTGACTGATATCTTTACTCTTATCATTAGGGATAATTTTTGCGGCAAAACTCAAAATATCAACATATTCTATTTGATGTGGCACAGCCAAAGGCGCAATTTTAATATTATCACCATCATTAGAAATTACTTGCCCAATGGGAATACCCGCTGGAAACACGCCCCCATGCCCAGATGTTAATATTTTCATACCTGGGGTAATCACGGAATCGATGGCGGCAAATAATAAATCAGTTTGGTCTGAATTATTACCGCCCATAATGGCGCGCAGCCTTTCATCGCCTACCACAATCGGCACACGACTGTTAATATCGGTGATAAGTAACACGCGAGAATATTTATTTTTAACATCAATGATGCGCCCAACCAATGCGCCATTATCCATTGCAATATCGTTAATCGCAATATTTTGATTTTTACCAGCATTAATCAAAAAACTATTGATAAAAGTACCAGATAAATCGGCAATCACTCTTGCCACCACAAAATTACCGGGCAATGTTGGAAAATCATCTGGTAAGTTCCATCTTTGGCGCAATAGTTGATTTTCAGCCAATAATTGCCTTGCATAAAATTCCCAATAGCTGGCTTGGCGCATCTCAATTTTCAAATCTTGATATTGTTGTTGTAATGTTTGATAATCACCAATATTATTGCTGATATTACCTACCATACGGAATGGCGCAGTGGCGATATTGATAAGGGGCGAGGTAATGCTCATCACATTGCTACGCATACCATCATACAGATTTTTATAAACTTGCCCACTTATCAGTAATAAGATTGCAATAACAGTAAGAACAATCAGTAAAGTATGTTGAGGATTAATTCTAGCAGCTAAACCGTGGCGTGAGCGACGTGCCATTGCTTAAAGACTCCAATCAAATTTCGTCAATAAGTAGTGAACGTAAGACTTTCATTTCCTCTAAACAACGCCCTGTGCCAAGCACCACACATGATAGTGCATCTTCGGCAATAGATACTGGTAACCCAACACTATCACGCAAGACTTTGTCAAAATTATGTAACATACCGCCACCACCAGTTAGCACAATGCCTTTATCAACAATATCAGATGCCAATTCAGGGTCGGTATGTTCTAGTGCGGTTTTAACCGCCTCAATAATGGCGCGCACTGGTTCTGCCAATGCTTCAACGATTTGCGATGATGTAATCACAATTTCTTTTGGCACACCATTCATTAAATCGCGCCCTTTAATTTCCATTGTTTGTTCTTTATCTTTGCCCATCACCCGCGCCGTGCCAATTGTTTTTTTAATGCGTTCAGCTGTGCTTTCACCAATCAGTAAATTATGGGTATGGCGAACATAATTGATAATGGCTTCATCCATCTTATCACCGCCAACGCGCACCGAACGGGCATAAACAATACCGCCCAACGATAATACAGCAACTTCGGTTGTGCCACCACCAATATCCACCACCATAGAACCAGTTGGTTCATGAATCGGCAGACGCGCACCAATCGCTGCCGCCATTGGTTCTTCAATCAAATAGACGCGTCTGGCACCAGCGGATTCAGCAGATTCTTGAATCGCTCGCCTCTCAACAGCAGTTGAACCTGATGGCACACATACAATCACTTCTGGGGCTGAAAAATTGCGTCTATTATGCACTTTACGGATAAAATGTTTAATCATTTCTTCGGCAACATGAAAATCAGCAATCACACCATCACGCAAGGGACGTATCGCTTTGATAGAACCGGGGGTGCGCCCTAGCATTAATTTTGCTTCTTCGCCTACGGCTAATACTTCGCGCTTGCCCTTATCATCAACTGAAATGGCAACAACAGAAGGTTCATTCAGCACGATACCACGCCCTTTCACATAAACCAATGTGTTGGCCGTTCCTAAATCAATGGCCATATCGGAAGATAAAAAACCCAATAAATGTGATAGCATTGGCAAGCCTTAAAAAAAACCGCGAGGCAATTATTTATAATTTTTTTCAAACAGTGTGAATTGTTTTACTTGAAAAGATATAACGCAAAATACATAATCACGCAAGTATATATATAAAAAATTATTATATTATACAAGGATAGAAAAAAATGATGAGTCTTTTTATAACATGATTAATGATTGAGGGCTTGACATAAAATCAATAATCATGGCACAAATAATATTGCACAAAGATATGAGTTTTTTTGACAGAGTTGATGGAAAGGTTTTTTTATGCCACGCAGGCGCAAACAAAACAATCAAATGGGCACAGCCTATATGATTTTAGCTGGTATCAGCCTTATTGTGATTATCATTATTTATTTGGGACTTATCAAAGACCCAACATTTGGTATCGACCGCGAGACGAAAAGGTTGAATTTAGAGTTTAATTTAGAACAAAAATTATAAGTTTAAAATATTTTTTTCAGGGGGAAAATCTTAAGGTAGGTTCATGAAGTGATATATGACGATGAATGATGGGCATATATTAGAGCAATTTTTGGAAATGATGATGGTAGAACGCGGTGTCGCCGCCTATACGATTGACGCTTACCGCAAAGATTTATCCGATTATCAGCAATTTTTACACGAACAAGGTAGCAATGTTACCGATGTTGATGCGCGTTTACTGATGTTATGGCATGAAGATGCCAAATTGCGCGGTCATCAATCTTCCAGCATTGCCAGAAAATTTTCTGCTATTCGCCAGCTTCATAAATTTATGCTGATTGAGCAATGGCGCGATGATAACCCAACAAAATTATTGAAAATGCCAAAATTAGGTAGAAAATTGCCGAAAACTATCTCTGATAAAGAGATGCAAAATTTGTTTGATGTGTTAGATAATATGCAAAAACATCAGCCGCATGATGCGATTCGCCTCACCTGTTTATTAGAAATTCTTTATGGCAGTGGGTTAAGGGTTTCTGAATTGGTAAGCCTGCCACTATCTGCGATATTAAGCGATGCAAAATTATTGCGCGTGATGGGCAAGGGCAACAAAGAGCGCATCGTGCCGCTTTCTGATTTGGCATTGCAGGCATTGCAAGCATGGTTAAGCATTCGTGGGCATTATCTGCCGAAAAATAACGACCAAGAAGATAAGGGTTTTTTATTCCCGTCAAAAAGCAAGCAAGGACATTTAACGCGGCAAAGATTCGGGCAAATGCTGAAAGAATTGGCAGTTTTAGCCAATATTCCACCAACAAAAATCAGCCCGCATGTGGTGCGCCATGCCTTTGCCAGTCATTTGCTGAATAATGGCGCAGGGTTATTATCGGTGCAAAAAATGCTGGGTCATGCTGATATTACCACCACGCAAATTTACACCCATATTTTAAGTGACGAATTAAAAAAATTCGTGCTACAAAATCATCCGCTCAATAAGATGTGATATGGCAGATACAAAATTAATATTGTTATAGCTCATCTAAATGCTGGCGATGGGCGATGATGCCACTTAATGTGATTGAAGCAACCACAATGCAAACACCTATCATTTGAATGGCTAATAAGCGGTCGCCTAATAGCAAAAAAGCAGTGGTGATGGTTACAAAGGGCTCAATATTCATAATTAGGCTTGCCAAATCGGGGCGCAAATAGGTGGCGGAAAGAAAAATCAAGATAATCCCCAACATATAACAAAAAGCACCTATTAATAATAATCCCCAACCTAGATTGGAAGCGGGTGGGCTATAGCCATCACTGGCGATTAACAAAATAAGGCAGATGATGGTTAGGCTAACACTGCCGATAAAAACCAAACTATGCGTGCCTACATCGTCGCCCGCCACATGCCCAACAAAATAAAACATTGCCGAACCAATGGCCGCTAAAAATGCCAGTAAAACACCCCAAATATTAATGGTCTGAAATTCAGGGCCAATGGCTAAAGCCAAACCTAAAAACGTGCTGATATAAAATACAGTCAGTAATAAAGAGGGGAGTTTTTTGGTAAGAAAGGCGGTGGTTAATAACACTAAAATCGGAAATGTATATAGAATGATAATCATCAAGCTCGGCGAGATGAACGTAATAGCATAGACTGACCCAAAGGCGGTAAAATTTAATGAAAGGCAGGCAAGTATCACCGCTTTGCGTGGAATTTTTCGTAAAGCCAACGGTTTTTTACACAAAATTGCAAATAAATATAAAAATATCACGGGCACCAGCCCATGCAATAAAATCACAAAAATGGCGCCTGCACCATCTTCATAAGCATATTTGAATAATACGGGAGTAATGCCGATACTCAGGGCGGCCGATAATGAAATTAACGCGCCTAATAAGGGTTTTATGCCTAATGAAATTAACTTACTCATTACTGTTACGAATGTTCAATAATGGTCATATCTTCAGGTTCTAAATGTTCGCGATGGGCAATAATGCCCCCTGCCGAAATCGCAAAAATCACCGCAACCACACCGATAAATTGAATAGGTGTAAGGATATCGCCCAGCAATAAATAAGCAGCACCGATGCTCACAAAGGGCTCGATATTCATGAATAAGGTCGCCAAATCGGGACGCAACACGCTGGTGGAAACAATCACCATTACCATACCGCAAGTATAGCATAATGCGGCTAATATTAACACACCCCAGCCCAGTGAAGATGCGGGAAGTGCGACATTGCCCGTCAGTAACATCATCAATAATGCAATTAAGCCAACTGCTGAACTACCCACAAATAAGATGCTATGCGATTTTACCTCGCTACCTGCCATATGCCCTAAAAACATCAACATGCTGGCGCCGATAGCGGCGCAAAACGCTAGCCCAACCCCTAACCAGCTGATTGTATCAAATTTAGCGCCAATGGCGGTGGCTAACCCCAAAAATGCGATAAGATAAATGAAGGTTAATTTGAGAGACGGAAATTTTCGATTCATGAAAGCAACAGAAATTAGCACGATAATCGGAAACGCATATAAAATGGTTACCGCCAAACCCGGTGAAATATAGTTAATGGCGCTCATTAAGCCAAATGCCGTCATAGATAGTGATAATCCTGCAATCATCACCGCTTTGCGCGGAATTTTATGCAGGCGAAGGGGCTGTTTAATAATGATGCTATAGCAAAATAATGTGAGAACTGGCACAAGACCGCTTCTAAATAAAACAATGGCAAATAATCCTGCACCCTCATTATAGGCAACTTTGGCAAGGGTTGGGGTTAAGCCCAAGAATAAAGCCGAAATCAATGCCAGCATCACACCTAAAAATGGGCGTGTGCCTAATCCTTGAAATTTTTGTGGCTTTTTCATTTTATCTGCTATAATCCCATATTGAGTATTAAGTTATTTTTAAGCGCAAAGATTTATAGAGTCAAAGTAATTATGTATCTTATTGAAAATCATCTTTACAGATTTTGCGAGAAACCTTACAATCATTATTGTTGCAAGATACAGTGTAAGGTTTAATGATGGAACAAATCGCAGGCAAATATCAATCTTTCCCAGCAATTGCCCTAAAAGATAGGCAATGGCCAGATAAACAAATAACACAAGCACCGATATGGTGTTCGGTGGATTTGCGTGATGGCAATCAGGCGCTGATTGAACCGATGGGAACGGAGAAAAAATTGCGGTTGTTTAAGAAATTAATAGATATTGGTTTTAAGCAAATTGAGGTTGGCTTTCCTTCTGCCTCGCAGACTGATTTTGATTTTGTTAGGCAGTTGATTGATGATAATTTAGTGCCTGATGATGTTACGATTCAAGTGTTAACGCAATGTCGCCCCCATCTGATTGAGCGCAGTTTTGAAGCGATTCAAGGCGCAAAAAATGTGATTGTGCATTTTTATAATTCTACCAATCCGTTGCAAAGGCGGGTGGTGTTTGGGCAAGATAAAAGTGGCATTAAAAAAATCGCCACTGATGGTGCGGTGTTGATCAAAGAACTGGCAATGAAAAATCCGCAAATCAATATCGATTATCAATATTCGCCAGAAAGTTTTTCTGATACTGAATTAGATTATGCGCTTGATGTATGCAGTGCGGTGATGGAAATATTACAGCCAAGTGTGGCTAAAAAAATGATACTGAATTTGCCGGCAACAGTGGAATTATCAACCCCGAATATTCATGCTGACCAGATTGAATATTTTTGCAAAAATTTGCCCAATCGTGATGCGGCAATTATCAGCCTGCATCCGCATAATGATAGGGGTGCGGCAGTGGCGGCAACCGAATTAGGGTTATTGGCGGGGGCGCAACGTGTGGAAGGCACATTATTTGGTAATGGTGAGCGTACGGGCAATGTTGATTTGGTAACATTGGCACTTAATTTATATACGCAAGGGGTTAATCCGAAACTGGATTTTTCTGATATTAATGCTGTACGCGATATTGCAGAATATTGTACGCAAATACCAGTGCATCCGCGCCATCCTTATGTGGGTGAATTGGTGTTCACTGCTTTTTCAGGGTCGCATCAAGATGCCATTAAAAAAGGCTTTCATGAAATGCGCCAAAGTAACGAACCCTTATGGCAAGTGCCATATTTGCCGATTGACCCCACTGATTTAGGGCGTAGCTATGAAGCGGTTATTCGCATTAATAGTCAATCGGGCAAGGGCGGCGTTGCCTATATTATGGAGAATGATTACGGTTTTGAATTGCCGCGCCTGTTGCAAATTGAATTTAGCCGTGTGGTGCAAGAAGTAGCTGATGATAGTGGTAAAGAATTAACTGCTGCCAAGATTTGGCAAATTTTTGAAGAAAATTATTTGAATATGGCAAAGCCAGTGCAATTTATTGACCATCAATCGCAACCAGATTCTATGAGTGAGGGTGTACGTTTATTGGCGACAAGGGTGGTGATTGGTGATAAAAAACTTCTGCTTGAAGGTAAGGGCAATGGCCCGATTGATGCCTATTTAGCAACATTGAATCAGCATTTTAAGACAAATTATATCATTAATAATTATCAACAACATGCGCTAGGGTCGGGTTCAGATGCCACATCGGCAACTTATATTCAGTTGGCACTGCCAGAAGGGTTATCTTATTTTGGTGTTGGCAAACATCCGAATATTGTTACCGCTTCTTTATTAGCAGTTACCAGTGCATTTAATCGGGCTTTTAATGATGGCTGATAAAAATTCACCCAAAATTGCAGTGCTTTTGCCTTGCTATAATGAAGAAGGGGCAATCGGGGCTGTGGTAGATGCCTTTAATAAATATCTGCCGCAAGCAGAAATTTATGTTTATGATAATAATTCTACCGATAACACTGCTGACGAGGCGATGAAAGCGGGGGCGATTGTGCGCCATGAAAAATATCAGGGCAAGGGCAATGTGGTGCGCCGTATGTTTCGCGATATTGATGCCGATTATTATGTGATGGCTGATGGTGATGGCACTTATGACGCAAAAGATGCTGCGGAAATGATTGCGCTTGCGATGCAGGGTAGCGATATGGTGGTGGGCAAAAGAATCGATACCGAAGACGAAAAAATCTACAGGCCAGGTCATGTGTTTGGCAATCATTTTATCACTTTTATTGCAGGGTTGTTTTTTGGCAAAGGTTTCAATGATATTTTATCAGGTTACCGCGTTTTTTCAAAAAAATTTGTTAAAACCTTTCCTGCTATTACGGGTGGGTTTGAAGTTGAAACTGAACTCACAATTTATGCCCTCACCTTAAAAATGAATGTTGCCGAATATGACACGCTTTATTATGCCCGCAAGGGTGAGACAAGCAGCAAGCTACGCACCTATCGTGATGGCATAAAAATTTTATGGGTGATGGTGCGGTTATTTAAAGATTATAAGCCACTTTTGCTGTTCACTATTGTCGCGGCGATTTTGGGTGTTATATTTTTAATGTTTTTTATTCCAGTTTATTTGGAATATCGCTCAAGCGGATTGGTGCCACGGTTTCCCACTTTTGTTGCCAGTATATTTGTGTTAATGCTGTCAATGGTATCATTTTTTACGGGACTTATTTTGGATAGTATGGCACGAAGCAATTTAACCAATATTATGCAAAAATTTAACATTTATGAATCTACTAAAAAATAAACATTATATTAATTTACGCGTGGCATGGTGCAAATATTGGCGTAAACCATCATCGGTAAAATAGGGTGATAATTGTTGCCATATTGTTTGGTGATAATCATTCAGCCACTCAATATCATCATGATTTAAGTAATTTTTATCAATCAGGTCAATATTAATTGGGCATAGTGTAACTGTATCAAATTTTAGCCATGTTTCATTATTATCGGGCAATTTTAATGGCTGTAGGTCTAAAACCTGTGTGATAATTAAATTTTCGATTCTAATACCATATTTGCCTGTTCGATAAAGTCCAGGCTCGTTAGAAAATAACATGCCTGCTTCGATTACCTTATCGGCATTGGGTGATATATGGTAAGGCCCCTCATGTATATCGGCATACATGCCCACCCCATGCCCTGTGCCATGCGGATAATTGCGTTGATAATTCCATAATGGCGCACGGCATAAAGCATCTAGTTGCGCGCCATTTGTGCCATGCGGAAAAACTTGCTTGGCAAGGCTGATATGCGCTTTTAGAACGAGCGTATAATCGGCTTTTATCTGTTGATTATTGATAATACCATAGGGAATGGTGCGGGTAATATCAGTTGTGCCATTAAGATAATGCCCGCCTGAATCTAGCAATAACAGATTGCCATCTTGTTGCTTGCAATATTGATTGCTTTGCGGGGTGGCGCGGTAATGAATAATCGCGCCATGTTCGGCAAAACCAGCAATGGTGCCAAAACTTGCCCCCCGATAAAAATCATGCTGGCATCTGAACTGTTCTAATTTTTCAGCAATTAAAAGCTCGGAAGTTTCACTTTGCTGTTCTAGCCAATGTAAAAATCTTACCATCGCCACCCCATCTATAATATGGGCATTTTTAATGGCTGCAATTTCTGCTTTGTTTTTGATGGCGCGCTGTCGCAATAAAGGTTGCGGGTGATACAGTGATTTTACCTGATATTGGTCAAATAATAATTGAACATGATAGGGAGTTTTTTGCTCATCAAGCAAATAAGTCTCGCCCGATGATTTTTCGATAAAGCTGTTGAGATTGCTTAAATCATGCAATGTAATCTTATGTGTAGCAAAATATTGTGTCAATAAGGGAGTGATTTTTCGCGGGTTCATCAATAGATGGGCATCATCTTGACGCACCAATAGCATCGCGATATTGACTGGCGCGTACGGAATATCAGACCCGCGTAGATTTAATAGCCATGCAATCATGCTTAAATCACTGATGACATTACCATCGCAATTATGTTGCTTCAACCTTTGCCTCAATAGCGTTAATTTGGCAGAAGCATCAAGCCCGCAATCATTTTCATCAAGCAGATGCGGCAGTGAAAGCGGCATCGCAGGACGCCCTTGACCCGATTGATTGTGCCAGAATAAATCAATTGGATTTTGCAAAATAGCATGTAATGTTGCACCATTACCACTGATAATATCGGCAAATTTCTGCTGTAGCTGGATTGATAATTGCCATTGTGGAAAACCAATTCTGGCATTTTGTGTTACTGTTTCTTGTAAATATTGCTCTAATGTCATCTGTGCGCCGTCATGAAAGGTAACATTATCGGGGGTTTGCGCGCCCATCTGAATGCTATAACGCTTATCGCTAAATAACACACATGCTGATGGGCTAATAACCACAAAACCACTGCTGCCCGTAAAGCCTGTTAGCCATGCGATGCGCTCGTTACAGCTAGGTAGAAATTCTTGTCCATAGCGGTCGCTACGTGGCAGTAGAAAAAAATCAAAATTTTCTTGACGCAACCATTGTTGCAATTGTTCAATGCGGATTTTTGTTTGTTCCTTATCATTCATGCTGATGTCTTTCGATATAGCATCGCCAGCCAATCGCCTTGCTTTTTATAATGCAAAAGTTGAAATTTTTGGCCAAAGCCATGATGCAGAAATGGGCGTTGCTGATGCAGCAAGCCCGATAATAATAGTAAGCCATTTTTTGGCATTATACGCGCAAAATCAAGCCGCATCTGTTTTAACGGCTCGGCAAGAATATTTGCTATCACCAGCTGATAGGGCCTGCTGTTTCGTTGGCTTCTTGGTTGGTAAGGGGTGCTTTTTTGGGCAATGGTGAAACGTGGCATCATATGATTAATACGTGCATTATTACGGCTGATAATAATGGAATCTTTGGCAATATCATAGGCGGTTATCTGGCTTTGCTTAAATAAATGCCCAGCGGCAAGTGCTAATATTGCTGTGCCACAGCCCATATCTAAAATTCGGGTGATGGGTGGGTTATGACTTTGTTTTTTGGCAATTTGCGTTAATATTTTGATACATAATTGGGTGGTGGCATGTTTGCCCGTGCCAAATGCCAATGAACCATTAATCTTGATTGCTTTTTGATGGCTAACATGCAGATTCGTATCATTAGGGATAATCATGAAACGGTCAATCAAAAATGGCTTCAGATGTTTCTGATTTTCAGCCAACCAATTTGTTGCGGGCAATGTTTCTATGTGATAATGAAAATTATCGGCATCACCACCACTTTTTAACATGGCAAGCTGATATAAAGTTTCAACCAAACCCTGATTGGGGCGGGTATCGCAATAGGCATGGTAATACCATAAGGAATCGGCAGTTCTAAAAATTGCTGAATTGGCAAAATGTAATGCAAACGCATCTAACACCGCTTGGCAATCAGCTTCATGAACAGCAAAACGTAGGTGAAAAGTCATTTTCGCGCTTTTAAGCGGCAATCACATTGGCGGCACAAAACTTAAATTCAGGAATTTTACCAAAAGGGTCTAATTTAGGATTGGTTAGCATATTGGCAGGGCTTTCAGCAAAGCAAAATGGAATAAATACCATACCATCAGCCACATCGCGGTCGGCACGGGCGATGATTTCTAATATGCCACGCCTTGTGCTGACTTGCACTTTTTCGCCTGAATCAATGCCTAAT
>JAHZMA010000036.1 GCA_022599575.1 Alphaproteobacteria bacterium
AATTTCATTCGTAATAATATATCAATCATGGCTTTCAGGGTTAATATATCACGCAATGTGGCATCATCGATTACCTTATAAATATCTCCAACTTCTTTAACTGTTTGGGCATTGCTGGCTTGGATAATGCGGCTGGCACGTTCATCCCAATCTTTTTTGGCATGGGCGCGAATTTGGTTGGCGATATTGCTAGATGCTGTGAATAACCCAACAAAGTCTTTTTCAGCACTGCTAGACATGGTATTGACTGATTTGATAAATTCAGATTCCTTAAACTTACCTTGCTTTCGTTCATTATATTTAACCCCATTCTCATGGATAATATATTTTGTAATTTCAGCATTAATGATTTTTTGCTTATCTATGTTTAACTTACTTCTTATTTTTGCAATATCAACAAGCCTTTTTTCAATATGGGTATGTTCGTTAGGTGTTGTTAAACCATCAGGAAGTTTGTAAGTGCCAATTTCATGTTTATTTTTTAAAACATCACCTTTCGCAACCAGCAAATTTGCGTTTTCGTCTTTTACAGGCAAATGCCTGATAGTGGTTAATATCATCCTATCAGTATCATCATTATATTCCAAAATGGTAATATCTCGGGTATGCACAATTACATATTTGGGCAGAGTCGGGTCTTTTTCATGGGCAGGATTGTATTTAGAGAGTGGTGTTTTTGAAATAAGAAGCACTTTTGAAATCGTGGGATTAATCTCGCTATCTTTGATATAGTGGACGTTGTTCTTGTTGTTTGAAAGCCAGCCCGTAAAATCTAAACCTCTGTGATAGATAAGGTTGAATTGTTGCAGATTTTCAGCAATATCATCCAAACTTTTATCTTTTGAATCTCTGATTGCTTTTTTCATCGCCTCTTTATATTCCTTACCAAAATCTTCACCCCTGAAGCGTATTTCCATGAAATTATGTGTGAGTTCCACATATGACCCTAATGCTTCGACATAGAATTTACGGTTAGATTCTCTGCCTTGCTCGGCGCGGATTTGCTCGATGATTTTTTCAAAAGCTTCAAGCAGTTTGGATCTATTTAAATCCTTTATTTCTGCCGCCTTATCACGGACATCTTGTGGTAAATCTTTTAAGATTGCTGTGATTCCTTTGCTGAAACGAAGTTCTTTATCAGTAAGAAGTTTGCGTTGGTTTTCTTTTAGCTGGCTGCTAAGATAAAAGGCTTGAAACACGCCTAATTTTTCACCCCTATCTAATTTTTTCAACAATTCATTGACACTAAAAGATGCGTTTTTCTTCAAATCCTGTTCCAGACGGTAATTTTCCAGATAGGCTTGCGAACGGTTCGGCATGGCATTAAGCTTGCCAAGGCTTTTTAATTCATTATATAGCAAATTAAGGTTTTCAAGGTCAGCCACACTAGGCTTTTTCTTCCCCTGTTCTATATCGATTAACAAATTCTTGTAACCATGTAATCGCGCATGCACAGTTGGCGGAACATTAAGTGTGCCGAGAGTGTCAACATAATCCTTCATCCCTGCTTTAAGCGCGTCATTATGGAGGATTTGTAAAAACCCTCTGGTTTTTTTCGGCATATATTGAATATTGCTCTTATCCTTAAAGACCTTATAGAGAGACTCGGCTAAATCTTTGTTGCCAGTTTTTTCCAGTTTCTGCAATTTTGTGATGTTGTCATCGCTAAAAGTAAATTTCTTGCCAATATGTGTGGTTAAATTGTGAAAAGCCACATCAGGCAATGAAGATAATTTACTTTTGCCATCGATGGCAGTAATCAATTTACCGGTAACATTTGATGGCGCGTAACTTTTTTGATATTGTGCCTTGACCAATTCTAACGTAAGCGCATCATCAGATAGGTTGAGGTCTTTGACAATATTGTTAGCGATATTCTTTACCGCTTTGATGGGTACCGCAGATAATTTACCCTTGCTAGTGAGCTGAGTGATAAGCTCGCTCGTGTTATTTGATGCAGCATAATTCTGCTTATATTGCGCTTTGACGAGCTCGATTGCCAGCGCATCGGATAGGTTCGCACTTTTGATAATGCCCAGAATGCTCTTGAAAGCAGTATCATTATTGAGCTGATTGATAAAATTATTGAGGTGAGGCATTGGGCGAAACTGATTGTGATAATGTGTCAATGTTTTGGCAATTTTGATAAGGGTGAGATATTCCTCATCTTTGGTAAAGCTAGTAATATTGCGCGATGATTGCACCATACGCTTCAGCGCATCTATTTCTTGTGGCTTGACTTTCATAGTATCAAGGGGGGGTGCGACTTGACTTCTCGGCGGGCAGGGCGGAGCCGCCCACCTTGTCAAGCCCCCCTTGATAATCCCCCCGCTGTTACTCAATATTAGCGGTGTAAGTCTAGCCCCTCCGCTGTGCTTAATACTCATAAGGTGCGTGTGTGGAAAAGTATTGCAAGGTGGGTATCGTGAGACATAAGTTTTTTCATTTTTTGTTCGTTTTTTGCAAAAATGTTCTATTTTTGCAATAGAACAAGGCTATTGCTACGATTGCAACTATTGCGTTAGCGTTTCTTACGGAAAGGAAATTTTAAGGGAGGGGTGGCTCCGCGAGCAGGACTCGAACCTGCGACAGGGTGATTAACAGTCACCTGCTCTACCAACTGAGCTATCGCGGAATACCGAAAAACATGTTACTCAAAAAAAATATTTTTGGCAAGCATAAAACACGATATTAATGTGAAAAAATCATCTTAATAAAATCATTTGTGGCAAAATCGCTTTTGGTGATATTGCTCACAATAAATTATCTTTGCTAATATCGCCTATTAAAAGAATGGTATTTCCACCCCTAGCGATACTTGCTCAATATCTTCACTATCTTGCAACTTTAAGGTCAATAATATATTGGCAGGCAAATTGACGAAAACACTATGTTCAATGATGCGCTCTTTTTTAACATCAAAATTCAGCGCATCTGGTGCCGTGCCGTTACGCTGATAATATTCATAGCCAACTGGAAAACGCGCTACCGAATTATAGGGCTCAACGCGCAAATAGACATGCGAACTATAAAATTCATCTGCCTTTGTGACGCTAGAATCGCCGATACGGGTTTTGCGGCGGCTTGCCTCCACATTATAGCCAAAGCGTAGCGATATTGGTAAATTATGTCCGATATAGAAAAACGGCATTGTGCTGAATGCCTCACCATCTTGGTCGGCTGTATTATTGAGAATAAATTCACTATAAAGGCCAACTTTCACTGGTGAACCGCGTTCGTTGAAAAACAATGTCCGCACGCCAATTCCTGTGCGCTCATAGCCCGTTTTTAATTCATCTTTAGGACCAGCAGGTTGCTTATAAAGCCCATCTGTATCCTTTAATGTTACCTCGTATCTGCTAATATAAAATGCCCAATTATCAGTTGGCGCGAAAGAAAAATAGCCATGATAACCAGAACGGTCAACATTCTTGTTAATATCATTATTTGCATCATTATTTGCATCATCTATCGTTCTATCGCCATCTTCAGATAGGCTGAAAAATGAAAAATAACTTAATGCATCGAATGACTTCACCGGCATAACAGTAAAAGCATAAGCGGGTGCAGTTGGTAATAAAATAATAAATGCAATCAGTAGTTTGTAAGGCATGATGTTATATAACCGTGTTAATAGTGACAATTTCATTTTGTTCGGTTCCTTGAAATTTAGGTGGTGTGATAATTGTGTATAGCACAAATAAAGTAGCAAAGCCATAGACAAGCAATGGACCAAATTTTAACAAAAAACTGTCATCACTATGGTGAACGTTGAATTGGTTTCTTTTTTTACTAAACATCAGATAAATCCTATCATAAATAAGTTGACTTTATGGCGGTATTCGCCACATAATCATTCTTATAATGCAATTTTTATGCCTATTGCTATGAATGAATATCAAGGATAATAAGGAAATTAAAAATGAAAAAATTTTATGTAAGCCTCTATATAATGATTCAACTATTTTCATTTGCCGCTAAAGCGGTAGAAACACCACCAATATTAGTGGAATTATTCACATCAGAAGGCTGTTCATCATGTCCGCCAGCTGAAGCATTGCTGAATGAGCTTAGCACGCATAAAGATGTTATCACCCTTGCCTATCATGTCACCTATTGGGATTATCTGGGCTGGAAAGATAAATTTGCTACAAAATGGGGTACGGATAGGCAAAAATCTTATGCACGCTTTTTACGTTCACGCACGGTTTATACGCCGCAAATGGTTGTTGATGGGCGTTATCACGAGGTAGGGTCAAAACGCGCGAGTATCGCTGAACTTATTAATTTGCGTCAAAATGATAAGCAGCGCGTTACGTTTCAAATTAAAAAATCAGATGATACTGATTATCAGGTTAATGTGCTGAAATCTGGTTTTAGTGGCAAGTTGCCCGGCCGCGTAGAAATCGTGGCAGTGTATTTTATTGGGCCGCAAGAAACAGAAGTAAAAGCAGGTGAAAATCGTGGTAGAATATTAAAGCATCAAACCATTGCCAAAAAAATGGAAGTGATAGGGGATTGGAACGGTAAGCAAGAAGTAACAAAATATTCACTGAACCGCCCTGATGATACTGATATTATAGGTGTTGCGTTATTCGCACAAACAAAACCAATAGGCTATGTGATTGGCGCTAGCAAGCATATTTTTTAATTTTAGAATAATTGTCGAATAATTGACAAATATGTTTTTCTATTTTACAGTTAATTATTGTTTATTTAATTGATATAGAAATGAGGTGAGAGCGATGGAATTACTATTAGCTTTTGAAAGCATTATATGGGGACCAGCCATGCTAATTTGTTTGGGTGGTGCTGGGCTTTATCTTACATTAGGGTTACGGTTTGTTCAATTTAGAAGATTGGGACATGCCTTTGGTGAAATGTTGCGCGGGCGCGGGCGCGATGAAGAAATTGGTGATATTACACCATTTAATAGTCTGATGACCGCCATATCGGGCACGGTAGGTACGGGTAACATTGTTGGCGTGGCAACCGCAATATTCATTGGTGGGCCTGGTGCATTATTCTATATGTGGGTGATTGCACTTTTTGGCATGGCAACCAAATATTCCGAATGTATGCTAGGTGCAGAATATCGCGAAAAAACACCTGAAGGTTTGTATGCTGGTGGGCCAATGTATTATATCAAAAATGGCTTTGGTGGCAATTTTGGCAAAATATTAGGTGGCATTGTTGCAGTTATTTTGGTGGTGGCCGCATTAGGTATCGGTAATTCGGTGCAGTCAAATTCACTGGCTTCAACGATGCAAGAAGCATTTGGCTTGCCGCCTCTTGTTACGGGTATCGTGTTGGCGATTGCAGTTGGTTTGGTCATTATTGGCGGTATCAAACGCATTGGTGAGGTTGCGGGTAAAATCGTGCCATTCATGATTGTCATTTATGTTATCGCAGGTATGATAGTGATTTTAACGAATATCTCGGAAGTTGGCAACGCATTTGTAACGATTGTTAGCAGTGCTTTTACTGGTAGCGCGGCGTTAGGCGGTTTTACGGGTGCAACTGTGATGATGGCCATTCAGTTTGGCGTGGCACGCGGTGTTTTTTCCAATGAATCAGGGTTGGGCAGCGCATCTATCGCACATGCGGCGGCACAGACAAAAAACCCAGTGAGGCAAGCCCATATTGCCATGCTTGGCACATTCATTGATACAATTATTATCTGTAGCATTACAGGGCTAGCAATTGTTGTGACTCAATCCTATGGTTTGGGTATTAATGGTGCGCCATTAACCATTGCCGCTTTTAGCCATACTTTTGGTGGTTTGGGTGCGCATATTGTCAATATTGTGTTGTTGTTTTTTGTGTTCACCACCATCATTGCGTGGTATTTTTATGGCGAGCGTGGCTTGAATTATCTGGGTGTTAATAAAAATATCATTACTGGCTATAAAACTGTGTGGTTAAGTTTGGTGGTGCTTTCTGCCAGTGCGGATTTGGCATTGGTATGGACATTATCTAGCGCTGTGCTTGGTTTGCTTGTCTATCCGAATGTGTTGGCATTAATGGTTTTATCGCCAAAAATTTTCAATAAAACCAAAGAATATTGGCAACAAAATTGAGTGTGATTTAATCGATGCTAATAAATGCCCGTCTGATAATGTTAGGCGGGCATTGTTATAGCTGTTATTGCTTTTGCAAAAATTTCAAATTATAGCGATAGGCATCATTTAATGCCTGCATTGATGCATCAATAATATTAACTGAAACACCAATTGTTTCCCAGCGATTGCCGTTATTATCTCTTGATTCAATGGTAACCCGCGTAACCGCATCAGTGCCGATAGAATTATCAGGCGGTGGGATAATTCGGACTTTATAATCAATCAGCTGCATAAATTTTAAATTGCTATAATGTGATAAAATCGCATCACGCATCGCTTTATCAAGCGCATTGATAGGCCCTTGCCCAAACGCCACAGTGGTTTCTATATTTTCTTGACTACCGCTTTTTGGAGGAAACTCAATCACCAACGTTGCTTCGGATTCTATTTCTTCTTCGCCCGATAGAGTAAGCCGTTTTTCATCAATCACCCGAAAACGTTTGATATGATAATAGGCAGGCACTTGCTGTAAAATTTCAAAAGCCGCCAGCGCAAAAGATGCTTCCGCACCATCATAGCTATAGCCCTGACTCTCACGATTTTTAACATGGTTGATAATTTTTTGCGCCTGATATTTTTCCAAACCATTAAAATCAAGCCCATAAGCGATAAGCCGTTCGGCAATATTGGCGCGCCCTGCTTGATTAGAAACAATCACACGGCGTTGATTGCCAACTTGTTCGGGCGCGATATGCTCGTAGGTGTTGCTATTTTTTGCCATGCCAGATGCGTGTAACCCGCCCTTATGGGCAAAAGCACGGGTGCCAACATAAGGCGCGCCCTTAAAAGGCGATTGATTTAATCTATCATCTAATAATCGTGATAATTTTAGCAAGCCTTGCAATTTATTGCCGTCAATGTTTTGGGCGCGATAACCCATTTTTAGCAAGAAAGTAGGAATAAGCGAAATTAAATTGGCATTGCCGCACCGTTCACCTAGTCCGTTCAATGTGCCTTGAATATGGGTTGCGCCCGCTTGCACAGCAGCGATTGAATTGGCAACCGCATTGCCAGTATCATCATGGCTATGAATGCCGATTGTTACATTTTTTGATGCAAATTGCTTGATGATTTTAGCCGTAATATCGTAAATTTCATGGGGCAATGTACCGCCATTGGTGTCGCATAAAACCAGCGTATCAACGCCTGCATCGTAAGCGGCGGCAAGGCATTTTAAGGCATAATCGGGATTATTTTTATAGCCATCAAAAAAATGTTCGGCATCGAAAAACATTTGCTTTTTTTGTTTGTTGCCATGCTTTATGGAATCCGCAATCATATCGATATTTTCGTTCAATTCTATGCCAAGTGCTTCGGTTACTTGAAAGTCCCAGCTTTTGCCAACCAGACAAACTGTAGGCGCGGAAGAATTAATCACCATCGATAATGAGGGGTCGTTACCCGCACTGGTATTGGCGCGCCGTGTCATGCCGAATGCCACCAATTTACTATTATTAAAAACTGGCGGTGCGTTGAAAAAACTATCATCATCGGGATTAGCGCCCGGCCAACCGCCTTCGATAAAATCGATACCAAATTCATCTAATGCGCCTGCAATGGCATTTTTATCTGCAAGCGAAAAATCCACGCCCATAGTTTGCGCGCCATCACGCAACGTTGTATCAAAAAATATTAGCGTCTTTTCCATAAGGTTTTATTTCCTGTATCCTCTAGTAAAATGCCTTGACTTTCTAACATATCACGGATTGTATCAGCAAGCTTATAATCTTTTTCCGCCCGTGCCTGAATGCGCTGAGCAATTAAATCTTCAATTTCTTTTGTATTAAAACTGCTATCACTCTTGCCATCACCCATAAACCATTCATCGGCACTGCATTGCATCAAGCCCAATAATTGTGCTGATGCTAAAAATTGCCTTACTTGTTCCAAATCGGGCTGTTTTTGCTGATTTAATTCTAATGCCATTCGATGCAAAATGCTTAATGCTAATGGTGTGTTCAAATCATCTTCAAGCGCATCTATCACATCAGGATTTGCATGTTGCGTGGCACTATCATCACAGCCCGTTAGGCGCATAATCTGATAGAACCTATCTAAAATTGCTTTGGCTTCAGTCATTTTATCAAGAGAGAAATCTAATGGTTGTCGATAATGAGTCATCAGCAATAATAGCCGTAAAACCGCGCCATCATAAGATTTTAAAATATCATTCACTGTAAAAAAATTGCCTAAAGATTTTGACATTTTCTCGCCATTGGCAAGCACATAGCCATTATGCAGCCAATATTTGGCATGGTGATGTTGCGGGCAAGCGGCGCGGCTTTGGGCATATTCATTATAATGATGGGGGAATAATAAATCTTGCCCGCCACCATGAATATCAAAATCACCGCCCAAATATTCTTGCGCCATTGCCGAACATTCAATATGCCAGCCAGGGCGTCCGAAGCCAAACGGGCTATCCCAACCAACGGCAACATCTTTATCGCCTCCAGATGGTTTCCATAGCACAAAATCGCGGGCATCTTGCTTGTAAGGGGCGATTTCCACACGCGCGCCATCGCGTAATTTTTCGGCATCAAGTTGAATTAATTTTTGTGCGTCAGTCATTTTTTGATGCGAAAATAACACATGCCCTTCTGCCTGATACGCAAAGCCATTTTCAAGCAATGTTGCAATCATCTTAATCATATGCGGAATATGTTCGGTGGCTTTGGGCTGATGGGTGGGGGCAAGGCAATTGAGCGCATCACAATTTTTGTGGAAATCTTCGGTGGTTTGTGTTGTTAAATCGCTGATTGAGATATTTTTATCACTGGCACGGGCATAGATTTTATCGTCCAAATCAGTGATATTGCGGATATAGGTAACGCGCTTATATTTTGCTGATAATAAACGAAACAACACATCAAATGCCACTAATGGGCGAGCATTGCCGATATGAATTTGGTCATAAACAGTAGGTCCGCACACATAGAGTTTGATATGTGATTCATCAAAGGGAATAAATGTTTCTTTTTTGCCGCTACGGCTATTAAAAAATTGCATAAGATAATGGTAAGATTTACATTAAGCCGCGTTTTTTCATCACATATTTTTGATGATAATCTTCGGCTAAAAAGAATGTTGGGGCGGAGGATAATTGCGTGGCAATCGGCTTTTTAAGTTTCGTTTGCAAAGCCTTGATTGATTGTTCTGCCTGTTGTTTTTGTTCATCATTCAGATAAAAAATTGCACTTCTATATTGTGTGCCAATATCCACCCCTTGCCTATTCACTTGGGTAGCATCATGGCAGTTCCAAAAAACTTCTAATAATTCTGGGTAGCCAATAGTATTTTCATCAAATTCCACCTGCACCGCTTCGGCATGTCCCGTATCACCACGACACACATCTTTATAGGTAGGGTTTTGCGTTGCACCGCCGATATAGCCGACTTTGGTATCGATAACGCCTTTGGTTTCCAAAAAATCCTGTTCGATTCCCCAGAAACACCCTGCTGCTAATATTGCTGTTTGCATTTTTTTATCCTTTAATCCTTGTTCAAAAAACATCATATCAGCATCTTATGTTTTTTTAAGTTTTTTTTCAATATAGGAAATGCTCTTGTTGTCAGTAATGAAGTTTGCTATTATCGCGCCCATTAGAAAATTTATAGATAAAAAATGGATATAAGGGTCGTTAGCTCAGTTGGTTAGAGCGTTGCCTTGACATGGCAGAGGTCGTTGGTTCGAACCCAATACGACCCACCATCTTTTTATTTATTATATATTTAGGAATCATAATGCCAAAAAAAATTATATTGGTTGGTTGTGGGGTATGGGGTAAGAATCATGCCCGTAACTTGCATGAAATGGGCGTGTTAGCAGGCATTGCCGACCCTAAAGCGGGCAATATTGCCGCACAATATAATGTGCCACATTTTGATAATATCACCCAGATGATTGATGCTCTTGTCAGTAATGCTGATGCCCCCACTGCGATTGTTATTGCCTCGCCCGATATTACCCATTACCAATATGGCAAAATCGCGCTTGAAGCAGGGCTAGATGTTTTGATGGAAAAACCGCTCACAATGAATTTACAACAAGCGCGTGACTTATGTGTGATGGCAAAAGATCGCAATAAAATTTTAATGGTCGGGCATTTATTGCGCTATCATGCGGCATTTCGTTGTTTATTGGCAAAAACGCAGGCGGGGCTTATTGGTGATGTTAAAAATATTCTATCGATTCGCCATGATATGATGGATGCACCACGCGATAGCGATTTAATTTGGGGGTATGGGCCACATGATGCATCGATGGTAACGGCGTTAGTATCAGATAGCGCGTTAACAATATCGGGATTTTATGGCGATATGTTGAAAGAATGCGTGTTAAGCGCATCATTCGCATCGGGTGTTCAAGCGACAATCTCACTTAGCTGGCAGGCACCGAAACGCCGCTTGCTGATGGTGCAAGGCACAAAAGGGCAGATTATATTTGATGATGCCAAACCTGATGGGATGAAAATTATCGCGCATTTATCGGGCAAGCAACCGCAAATTATTACCTATGAAACAGGCGAACCGCTCCGCACTGAATTAGAACATTTTATAGATTCAATCCAAAATCGCACGCAAGCCTTAACGGGCGCGGATGAGTCCCTCAAGGTGATGGAAATTTTAGATGCCTGTGCCACAATGGCAACAAAATAGTGCTATCATTTAGCAAAAACATCATCATATAATGATAATAAGGAGTGATTTTATGTGGAAAAGAATTAACTGGAAAATAATGGCACTGATATCTTTGTTGCTTTTTGCCGTTATTATATCAGCAATAGGAATAAAATTACGCGACCCAGCTTTCGCACAACGCGTGACAATTAAGAAATATAAAATCATTGAAAGTTTTTTTAGAAAATTTGAGTTACAGTTAAATCTTGAAAAATTTGATGAAAGAATAGATGTCATTAATGATCAGGAATATCATGTTGAATTCTATGATTTGCAATCACTATTCGGGCAAGAATTTTCGTTTGGTAAGTTTTATTTTGATACGCATGATAATGGAAAAACATTATTTATTAGCAATTCTAAAGGTTTTTTTGTGCATATGCCTGTTAAAGATATAAAGAATAGTAAGAGTTATGTTACGACCATACCGTCTAATTTTAATGACTATCGGAATGTTGAATTAAATAATAATATTACAGGCATGGCAATTGATAATGATAAATTATATGTATCTAACAATACAATTAACAGCAACGGAGATTGCATGAGAATGCAACTTTTGGTGGCGGATATAAATTTCAAAACCTTGAATTTTAAAAAACTTTTTCAACAAGAAGAATGTAACCCAGCGATAAGAAAAGGTAAACCATTGGATAGGGTATATACCACCTTTGTTGTGGGGGGAAGGGTCGCTTCTTATAAAGATAATAAAATTTTGCTTTCCACAAGCATGACGGTTGGGGACCCTCAAGATGATAATGGCACATTTGGAAAAATTCTTGCCATTGATAAAACAACAGGCGCGCATGAAGTCATTTCTAAAGGACATCGTAATCCACAAGGTTTATATTACAATGCAGAAGAAAATATCATATTTCAAACTGAACATGGCCCTCAAGGTGGCGATGAGATTAATGTTAATCTTAACCCCAGTGGTGATGAGATAGAAAATTACGGCTGGCCAATCGCCTCTTATGGGTGGCCATATGGCGTGGATACAGAAACTGTTATCAGCAAATATAAAAAGCCTCATCGGGATTACGGCTTTATTGAGCCTATTAAATATTTTTCACCTTCCATTGGTATTTCAGCAATTATAGAAGTTGGTGTGCAATTTAATGCTGTGCAGGATAGACAGATTTTTGTTGCCGCCCTATCAGGAAGTGACCCTGACCCGCAATCGGGTGGGCATGGTATTAGTCATTTTATTTTAAATAAAGATTATACCGTTAAGCAAAAGCAAGTCTTTGAATTTGAAGGTAGAATTCGAGATTTGATATATTTAGAGAATATCAATAAGATAGTCGCCGTTCGTGAGTGGGATTCGTCTCTGATTGTAATTTCTGCCAAATAATTCTAAATAACAGACAGGTGATAGCCAGATATTTAATTTTTCACGCCGCATTTTAGGGTGATATTTTCGGGCATCGCAATCAATTTATGTTGCGCTGCCATTTGCGTTAATTTGCGCGTAATATCAGCATGTGGCAATGATGATTTGCGGTTGTGTAAATCAACATGTAACAAAAAACATTCGCCCGTTGCTAGTAATGTTTCATCATGGCGATATAAAAAATGCAACAGATGCAATTTTTTACCCTCTCCATTGATAAGCCTGCTGTGAATATACACATCATCATCAATCAGGGTTTCGTGAAGATAATTGATATGGGTGTCAATGGTAAAATAGCTGTTGCCTGCTTTGATATAGTCATTATTGGCACCAATCAGCATCATCATTCTATCATTGGCTTGCGAGAAAATTTCCGAATAATGCGCCTCATTCATATGGCCATTATTATCAACCCAACTGGCAGGAATTGCGCGTTTCACTGTTAGCGGTAATGTTTG
>JAHZMA010000037.1 GCA_022599575.1 Alphaproteobacteria bacterium
AGGCTGGCACACCCGGTATCATCATGCCTACCCCGTGATATGATGGCGTTTTTAAACCCGCAATCAGCCAAAAATTCGGTATCGACATTCCCAAATGCGGGTCGCTGGCAATCAACCCACTGCCCGTTGCCGATTTTGCACCGCCTATCACCACCGAATTACTGCCCGAACGCGATTGGTGTAATATCAAGCGGTTTAACGCCTGTAAAGATGAGTGCAATGCCAGCTGACTGCCCGATGGAATATGGCTAACCATGCCCGCACTGCCTAATTTTCGCAAACGTTTCAGCAAATTTTTACCATTATCTTGCGTGGCAAGCTGAAGGCTTGCAAAATGCGAAAACCAACTGGGTGATGAGCCCGTGAGTTTACCGATGGTAAGAATATCTAGCGCGGTCATTTCAAGCCGCCAATCCAAGCCCAGCAATGTTAAATCTTGCGGAATATCTTTGCGCTTTAGCCCTGCCTTATAATGATTATAGCCTTTCACAAATTGATTCAACCATTGCCTTGTGCTATCAGGCATATCCGCGTAAGTTTTTTCAGCCGCCCGCCCATAGCCCAATGTGCGCAGCCCCGCATCAACATCGGCAAGCAATTTTAACGGCACCATCTCGCTGAGCCTGCCTTGCGATACCAACCGTAATGCTTCAATCTGGGTAAGGCGCAAATGGGCATGCACCAAACCTAACACAAAGGCGGCATCATCATCATATTGTGCTTCAATGAATGGGATTTGATAATCGTCCCAGCGCAGGGTAACATCGCCTTGCAACTCTAATCTATCTTGCGGAAAAATTTCTAACCTTTGTTGCAATGTATAGCTAGGCAGCGGTTTGAACAACCACCATGCAAACACCGCACCTGCCATCAAAATTATCACTAATAATGACGCTAAAATTTGCCATAACATTTTGGGTTTTACTCTCATTTTTGGGTTTTAATCGGCAAACTCAATGGAGGCGCAATAGGAAGTTTTAGAGGAATGTTGCGCATATTTTCAACCATTAAAATCGTAACCGTAAACACTGCCAGATGCCACAGAACATGTGTGCCAAGTAACACAGAGATTGACGCGCAAATATCTAAATCAAGCGCGCGCGCAAAAGCGGCAAATATCAACAACATCCCCGATTGCCTGAAACATCGGCGCATTTTATCAAACGCCATATTCACAGATCTCATATAGCCCCCAAGCACAAAAACAAAACCCATTAATAAGAAACCACCCGCATCCATCTTAAGCGGCACCAACCGCCCAAACATAAATATGATAATCGCAAGCACAGACATTACGCTAAAAGCGCGCAGATGATTGACCGATAGGCGCGTTGCAAATTGCCAGATCAGCACCAGCATCAAAGCCACAACGCCCAACATATCCAACAATAAAAACACGGGTTGATTAAAGCCGTGCCATGTGAAACTGCCCAATGCCACAAATAACATTGCGGGTGCAAGCCATCTGCCCATAATTTTGCCTTCATGCTTATCGCGCATCATACAAAAAATCGCGTAAATCAATAGCACAAAATTACTCGCAAAATTAAGCGGTTGCAAACTGCCAGAGCCTATAATGGCAGCAAATTGAGTTTCGCAATAATGGTAATCGGGAAGAAAAAACAGTGCGTTATTTATGTTATCCCACAATGGCATTTTTTATTCTTGTCCTCATCAAATAAGTTAGCTTCTCACTCGGGTAGCGATGCTGCCGCCCATACGGACAGGCCCCACGTGCAACACATGAATTGGTGCAATGGTTAAGCGTTTCCACAATATAGTCGCAACATTTTTCCACATCGAAAAAATCGCTCCGCACCGCCATTGCTGGGCATGATGCCACACAAGGCTGATTTTGACAATTCGCGCAATCATTATGCCTCACCCCATCAGCAATAGCAAGCGGTTTTACCGCATCTTGCCATGCAACTATTTCCTTATCGCCAATATTGCTTAACGCCAACAAACCACGCAACCCATACCACAACCCATAATGCTGATGAAACAATATGCCCAAAGGCGAACGATGAAATAATGGCATCGCATAGACATCATTCAACATCATGCAATATTGTTGAAACGGTAAATAAGGCCTATCCGATGGGTGATAATAATTCGCGCCATAAGGTTGAGTTATCTTATGCAAGACCGACTTACTATAATCATCAAATGGATGCGCTGTTGCTGCTTTACCAAACATTGCATCAGGCATTGCATCGGTAAATTTTTGCCAAAACCCGCCGCCTACCGATGCAACTATCACAAACAACTCACCTGCTGGCAACTCACCTGCGGGCAGATTATCGGCGCATGAATGGCGCGCATATTTATCTTGCTTGCGGGCGCAGTAAGCCAGCCAATGGGTGCGCGTAAAAGCACCTAGCACGGTTAATGCGTTCGCATCAATATCATCAAGCAATTTTTGTTTCATACAATATATATAGCACAGCTTGCTACTATTGGTGAAATGCTTTATGCTGTGAATGATAAATTTCAAGGAGAATATTATGTCGCAACAAGATTCAACAAAACCACATTTAATTAGTTTCCGCTACTGCCCTTTTGTGCAACGTTCTTTGATTAGTCTGCATCAAAAGCAAGTGGCGTTCGATTTAACCTATATTGATTTAGCGAATAAGCCTGATTGGTTTTTGGCAATATCGCCGCTGGGCAAAGTGCCAGTGTTGAAAATAGGCGATGTGGTGTTGTTTGAATCATCCGTGATTAACGAATATTTAGACGAGATCTATCCGCCTAGTCTGCACCCTGCTGACCCCTTGCAAAAGGCACAACATCGCGCTTTGGTAGAGTTTAGCTCAGCTATTTTAGGCACACAATTTCAGCTAAAAATGGCAAAATCGAAGGAAGATGCACAAAAATATGAGGCGCAATTAAAGGGGCAACTCAAACATTTGCAAAGCTATATTGGCGGAAAATTCATTGCGGGCGAACAATATCATCTGGTGGATTTGGCGTGTGCGCCTTTGCTAGAGCGTAGTTTGCTTATCCAAAAACATTTTATTGCCGATTTATTTGATGGGCTTGATGCGCTAACGGCATGGACTGATAATGTGATGGCGCTAGATGCGGTGCAAAAATCTATCCCTGATGATATGGAAGAGGTTTCTTTGCAAGGGGGCTTTAACTGGCAGGCATAGTAATATCTGGTGCATTAAATATTGACGTAGAAATTTATTTTTGCAGGCGCGTGATTACCGCTTGAGTATGGCAGATGTTTCTGATATGATGCGCTTTATCAATCCGAAAATGCTGGGATTTTATAACGCGGGGTGGAGCAGTCCGGTAGCTCGTCAGGCTCATAACCTGAAGGTCGTAGGTTCGAATCCTACCCCCGCAACCAGCAATTTAGGCAAATCTTATTCTACCGCTTTTGGCCCCACTGATTTTGCCCCCACTGATTGTGGTAGGGCGTTAATGATTTTCAGGCTTTGCATTGATAATGTAATTACCGATTGTAGCAGATTTAGGATATAATCGGGGTTGTTGGGTGCGTAATCATTCGGGTTGTTTTTGTTACCACTGGCTTTATAGGCAAGGGCGGGGTTGGTTGTGTAGCGGTCCATCACCCATTCAATCGCTGATTTGCCATTCACCACATAATCATAAGCCTCAAGAGGGATATTGCTGATGGTGATGCACTCATTATAGATGATTGTGCTTTTATCAGCCTTATTGGCGAATTTCATTTTGGTAACGCGCTTATGGGCGGCGGTGCCTGATTGCGTAACGCCATCATAGGGTGTCAGATTTTCGTAATTAAGATGCAATGCGGCTAAATCGCGCCCTGCTTGCATAAAAGCCTTGAATTCAGAAGCATAGGGGATATGCGGTAATTCGCGCTTGAGGTCGTTAGCATATTTTGCGCGGTAATCTTTGCAGTGTAAAATGCCATAGCAATAGTAAAATATATCCTCTTGGCTGATGTTGGTATCGGCATAATGGGTGCGGAATAATTGCAGTGCCTCTGGTGTGATGTTGCATTTACGGAAGAATTTCTGCCCGTCATATTGCGCTATCTCTTCATCGGGTTGCGCTTTATCGCCTGCCATTTCAGCCGAGCGATAAGAATAGAGGGGAAAGGCTTGGCCTGCTTCATTAATACCTAAATCGGTAATATGTTTTGTTATTATTAAAGAAAAGTTAGATTTACCACCTAACCCTGTTACTGTGAAAGCGATATTTTCAGCATCACGCGTTGGGTAAATATTAGGTTGACGATAAACTCTTTCATTCATTTGCCGATTAAAATAGTAATAAGAGTTCGTAAAAGGGCGGTAAATAGAAGAATAAATATTATTTGCCTCAAATTCTGCTTGTTTATTTTTTATGCAATCATTCTGCAAATTTACCGACCAGCTAATTTTTGTTGCATCATTATCGACAAAATTATCGATATTTTGCCCCGCGCCTTGCTGATGATAGGCATCGCATTGCTGGTTGTAAAAATCTATCATGCGCTGCATGTTATGTTGCAAAGCATCTTGACTGAAATTGACTGCCCAACCATCGCGACCAGTTTTAACACCTGATGAATATAAGTCAAAAATAGTCGGTTTATCGTAATTTTTATCTTTACTGCCCAAAGCCAGATAATTGGTAAAATCACCTGATGCTTGATTCAACCATTCGCCTTTTAGACTAGGAATAATTTTTTGCCATGTTAGATGATGGTAAGATTTTGCCGCGCTGATTTTGGTTAATTTTTCTGTTTGTGAAAGATAATCACCAATATCATGGTAATGTAACTCACATTCGCCCTGATGATTGTTATTTTTAATTAATAAGGTAATCGTAATATTGGTTCTTGTGCCTTCACCAAATACATTGCCTTTTTCCTTTCTGCGTTGCTCGCCTTGTGTTCTGGCATCGCCCCGTAAATTATAAATGTAAATTTTGCTAAATTCACCATATAGGCTTTTGCGTAACCCATCGGCAGAATTGCTATTAATAAAACCGCCATTGCTGACAAAACAGATAATGCCATCATGGTTTTTAATCTTATCGGAAGCCCATCTGATCGAACGGATATAGGAATCATAGAGTGAATTTTTATTGGTGGCTGTGCCTAATTTTACATAGCTATTTTCAATCGCTCTATCTAACCGATCATATTTCAGATTCTGGTTATTATCATTTTGATTGGTTTGCCCTGCCGAATATGGCGGATTGCCAATAATCACCTTAATCGGTAAATTATTCTGCCGTTTGGCACGGTCGCTATTTTCTTGCGAGATACCCATCGCATCTTTGCCGCCATCTTCATAAAGCTGGAATGTATCGCATAGCACAATGCCCTCAAAAGGGGTGTAGCTGTTATCGGGTTTATCTTGTAAATTTGCGTAGATGTTATCGTCATTATTTAAGGGGGGGAGCGGCTTCGCTTCTCGGTCGCGAGGCAAAAGCCCGCTTCCTTGCGAAGTCCCCCCCTTAACAACCCCCCCGCTGTCATTCATATCAACATCCGTAGGGTTTTTGATTCTATCATGATAGGCATTTTCAATGTTCACATTGGCAAGATAATAGGCAAGCAACAGAATTTCGTTGGCATGTAATTCGTGGCTATATTTATGGGCAAGCGCATCATCAGGAATCAGCTCTTTATTTTTCAGCAAACGCGAGATAAAAGTGCCCGTGCCAGTAAAGGGGTCAATGATATGAATATCTTTATCAGCAAGGCATTTGCCAAATTCATTTTGCAAAGCATGGTTGGCAGAATGCAAGATATAATCCACAATCTCAATCGGGGTATACACAACCCCCATGCGCTCGGCAGCTTTGGGGAAGGCTTTTTGGAAGAATTTTTCATAAAGGGTAATCGCAATCCGTTCAATGCCATCTGATGTGGTTACCCCTTTCACTTGTTTTCGCACCGCTTCATAAAAACGCTGTAGGTTTTTGGCATCTTCGGTAAAGCCCTGATTAACATCTAGCCATTGCAATGTTTTTACCACCCCATCAAGCCCTTGCGATATGGGGTTGGCTTCGGCAAATTGATAATCGCCAAATAACGCATCAAACACTGGCTTGGTGATGAAATGCTGTGATAGCAATTCTATCGCTTCGGCTTTGTTAATGGCAGGGTTGATGGTTTTCTGCATATTGCTAATAAAAACGTTAAAGGCGATTTCAATATCAGGATTGCTGCCATCTAATAATGTTTGCAAGCGGGCAATATTGCGCTGGGCAATTTCTGCAACATCTTTCGACCAATTTTCCCAATATTCGCGGTCGCCACATTTTAACACCAATTTTGCAAAAATCGCATCGCGATATTCTAAGAATTTTTCTTCCCATTCATATTGTATCTCTAATTGTGCATCGCTGGCACTCTTGCCTGCATTTGCATTGCCATCATTATCATCACCCTCGCCAATGCCGATAATTTGAATCTTGTTTGATAGTTTTTGATTCAGTTCCATCTGGTTGATTTCAATATCAAACCTATCATCATGCGAGCGCAAGGCTTGCAACACATCCCACACCACTTGATATTTATCGTTATGATGCAAGGCTTTGGCGGCATCTTCTTCGGGCTTGACGGGAATGGGCAAAATGATATAACCATATTCCTTGCCTTCGGCTTTACGCATCACGCGCCCTACCGCTTGCACAATATCAATTTCGGATTTGCGCGGTTTCAAAAACATCACCGCATCTAATGCTGGCACGTCAACGCCTTCAGATAGGCATCGTGCATTGGTAAGAATACGGCAATTATTCTCGCTTGTATCTGCCCGCAACCAACGCAAGGCATCATCACGCGCAAATGCGCTTTGGGTGCCATCAACATGGCGCGCTTGCACATTTAAGGGCGTGCCTTGCATGTCGGCAAACAAGCTATGGTCTGCGCTATTTTCTTGCGATAATTGATTGAAATAGTCGCAGGTCAGTTGCGAGGCTTCTATGGTATTGGCAAAGGCAACCGCACGGCGCATGGGTAGAGTTTCTTTTAGAAAATCGCTAACATCTGGCGTGGTGTCATCGGATTCATCAAGATTGATAATTGACTCAAGTTCAATATCATCATGGATTTCAAGCTTATATTTACGCAAGCCATTCCAGCAACCGATAATCTTTGCCGCATCATCGGTGGCAATAGAGGAAAATTTACTGCGGGCGTAATTTTCGTCGACCGCCATGATTAAAACGCGGTAATCAGTGAGCAAGCCATTTTCAACC
>JAHZMA010000038.1 GCA_022599575.1 Alphaproteobacteria bacterium
CGGTCAGGTTTCAGGTTCAAGTCCTGATGGGCCCACCATTACCCTTTGAATCATGCATAGCTCAATTTGGTTAGAGCATACCACCTTATAAAAGCGGTCAGGTTTCAGGTTCAAGTCCTGATGGGCCCACCATTACCCTTTGAAACATCTGTGTTTACGCCGCAACCAATTCTTGTTGTTCGTCCAGATTGTAATAAGGGGTTTCATATTGTTTGAGACACCGAATTTTAAGCGAAAAATATTTGCTTTCAGTCGGTTGACTCAAAAATAGCACATTTTTGCCAATCTCGTCAGCAGTGTGCATGATTTGCGTGATTTGCTTATCAGATAAATAATGCATATCGTAAAAATCAGCATTACGACTGAGGTGAACCATCATATCATCAGTGATATGACTGCCACGATATATCACGATATTGTCGCGCTTCATTATTTTAAGCGCATCGAATGATAAATCGCTTGGTTGTTCTGGTAAAGTTATTAAATAAATTGACATTGTTTTTCTCCTATAAAAATAAATGGTAGGGTCAAAGTAACATAATCTTAATTATTTGTCAATATATATTTAATAAATTTACTAAATTATTACTACTTTTCTCTTTCGCGCAAAACATGATGATGGTTTTTATCGTAAAGATGGCTAGGTGTAACATTTTGCGCGCCTAACACATGCCCAACAAAAATCAATGCGGTGCGGGTAAAACCTGCTTGTTTTACCTTTTGCCGAATATTGCTTAATATTCCCTTAATATATTGTTCATCAGACCAGCTTGCGCGATAGGCGATATAGCATGGACAATCCTCACCATAATAGGGGGTGAGGATTTTGACAATATTCGCTAAATTATTGATGGAAAGATGAATCGCTAATGTGGCACGGCTTTTGGCAAAATTTTCCAACGTTTCATGTTCGGGCATGGAAGATGCACGAATCGCTGTGCGGGTAAGAATCACGCTTTGCGAAATATCAGGCAGGGTTAATTCTTGCTGTAATTTTGCCGCCGCTGCGCTATAGGCGGTAACGCCCGCGATGATTTCAAATGGAATATCATTGGCGCGTAGAACATCCATTTGCTCGGTAATCGCGCCATAAAGTGATGGGTCGCCCGAATGCAAACGGGCAATATCGTGATTTTGCCGATGTGCCTTTAGTATCAAATCGGTGATTTGCCCTAGATGCAAGGGCGCGCTATCGTGAATCTCGGCATTTTTTGGGGCATGTTGCAAAATTTCTGGTGGAATCAGCGACCCCGCATAAATCACCATCTGGCATTGTTGCATGATATTCACAGCGCGTAAGGTGATTAAATCAGGCGCGCCCGGGCCTGCTCCAATAAAATAAACAGTCATTTTTGCTCCTCTTTCATATCTGGTTCTTTCTTATCCCATTTTTTGTTATAGCCACGTGGGGTGAAAACATGCTTATCGCCTAAAAAGCTAGTGGTTGACGAACCAACCATCACAACACAAAACATATCCACGCTTTTTGTATCAAAATTTGCCAAATCACTGATGGTGATGCTTTCATCAGCACGCCCTAAATTGCGCCCCACCATAATGGGTGTGTTGGCAGGGCGAGATGCGCGCAGAATATCAATCGCTTTAGGTAATAAATCACGTCTTTTCTCACTTTGCGGATTATAGAAACTCACCACAAAATCGCCTTGTGCGGCGGCCGTGATTCGCTCGATAATGGTGGCGCGTGGGGTGAGCAAATCAGAAAGCGAAATTGCACAAAAATCATGCCCCATTGGCGCGCCAACCTTTGCCGATAACATCTGCATCGCAGTGATGCCCGGTATCACTTCCATCATCGGCAATTGATTAAGGGGCTGTTTTTTCGCCTGTTCCATCACCAATGTTGCCAGCGCATAAATTCCCGCATCACCCGAAGCCAGCAAGGCGGTTTGATGCCCGCGCATGGCATAATCAAGCGCGGTTTGAGCGCGTTCAATTTCCTGCCCTAATGGCAAAGCGATAAAATTGGCATGGGGGAATTGCGCTTTTACCATATCTAGATAAAGCTGATAACCGATGATGGTATCGGCTTTGGCTAATGCCGAATCGGCACGTGGCAGGCGGTAATTTTTATCACCAGGTCCAAGCCCGATAATATATAAAAACCCGCCTTTTTTGCCGTTTAATTGCCCGCTATCAAGCAAGTTTTTGTCAAGCAGGGTTTCAAGAGTAACCTTTTTAATGGCGATGGCACAGGTGGCATGGGTGTTTTTGATTTTCTCGCAACATAATGTGGCATCATCACCTGCTAATAACAAAGCCGATGCCTCGCAGACTGATGCTGTGCCTACTTCTTGCTTTACAATATCGGAAGGATTCGGCACATTGATATGTTGCAACGCATCGCTGCCAAAAAAGCGTAATTCTTTACCTAACGAATCAGCGATATGGTGCAAGGCAGACTCATTTTGCTTCACATCAATCGTGCCTAACGTCACCAAACTTTGCGGTAAAATATTGGACTCGGCACATGCCTGATGCAATAGGTCTAGCGATGTTTGCTTATCAGCATGGCGGATAAAGCCCAAACCAGCAAATAAAACTGGCGGGATAATATGCAATTTATTCGCGCTATCGGGAATGAAGGGGCTGATGATAATATCCGCATGTTCGGCATCAGTGATTGGTTTTATCTGGCTATAATCAGCATTGGCATCAGCGCCGATAATCTGTAAATAGGCTGTGAGATAGCAGGTTTCATCAGCAAAGATTTTTAGTGCCTCACCCTTTTGTAATTTTTGATAGCATTGTTTGAGGGCGGTTTTACTTGTAGGATTCACCAGCCAATTTTCTGGCAAATCATCGATAGCAGGATAGTTTGTTTGATGATGTGGCAAATGTAACTGCCATAAATTTTTCAGCCGTTTGGCTATTCTGTAACCGCCATGATGCCCACCTAACAATGTGATAATTGTCGCATCAGGTGGTGTGCCGATAATCGCCAATATAGGAGAATCATGCCATTTATCTTGCAAAAGATGCGCCAATTGGCGGATTAAAATCGCAGGATTGCAAAAGCCGATAATCGGTTTTTTGTCTTGAAAGGCACGGCATAAAGATTGTTTGTCACTTATCAGCTGATAGGGTTCAGGGTAATTTTTACAAAAAGTGGGGTGCTGGTTTGATGGGTGATAGAAACAGATGCTCATCATGCTTTTCCATTACGAATAATCACCAGCGAGAAATAGGGTGCGTGGCTGAAATCAGCATCGCGCATGGCGATGATTTTTTGTTGGGGCAGGCTGGCATATTCAATATAATCGGCATCATCAAGCAGATCCATTTCTTCCAATAAATCGCGCAATGCACCGAATCTTGAAGAAATTTTCATGATGATGGTAACGCCCGATGACGCAATTCTTGCCTTAAAATCATCATCAATCACAAGCGCAGGAATAATCAGCATCGGTTCTGATTGCCGTGCCAAAGGCTTTTGCATATTGGCAGCCGAACATAAAATTGATGAGATGCCCGCTATCACACTTAATTGGTGGGGCGATTTTTTATCTGCCATTTGGCTTTGTAGTGATTCGAACAGATAGGTGAATGAACCATAGATGAACGGGTCACCCTCACACAGAATCGCCACATCACTGCCTTGTTCGGCATGAATGATAATTTGCTTGGCAGCTGATGCATAAATCGAATCGGTGATTTTTCTATCAGCACTGATTTTCATGGGTAGCGCAATCGGTAATTCTATTTTTTGTGGCCATTGCTTCAACCAAAAATCAGCAATCTGGCGTACAAAAGAAGTGCCATTTTCAGGGGTAGGATAGGCAATCACTGGCACATTTTGCAAAATATCACGCGCTTTAACTGTTATTAACTCAGCATCGCCCGGTCCCATACCAATTCCGTAAATTTTTGCCATTATGGTTTCTCGTATGAATATTGCAATAATTCCATCTGTGGCTTAAAGCCATGAAAATTGCCGATTGTTTGATGGTTGGCAGTCGCGATTTTAACCAAATCGCCTTGTATGCGCGCGTGGTTGATTAAGATTTGCTGGCTTTCTAATGTTACCGCATGAATCACTAATCTGCCTCCTTTTTTAAGATAGGTAATACATTGCTCTAGCACATTTTCAGTTAAGCCACCACCGATAAAAATCGCATCAGGTGCAGGCAATTCAACAAGCTTTTGCTGAAAATCACCCTCATAAACTATCATATCAGGATTACCCCATCGTCTGATATTTTCATGCAAATATTGTAATTGCGTCTCATCTTGTTCTAGCGCGATGGCATTGCCACCCGCCCGCACCCATTCAATTGCAACCGCGCCTGTGCCCGCGCCTAAATCCCATAATAAAGCATTATTGTGTGGCTTTAATTTGGCAATGGCTGATGCCCGTGCCTGTTGTTTGGTGATTTTACCATGATGCTGATAGCAATCATCGGGCAAGCCTGCTTGGGTTGATTGCCAATTTTTGATGTTATCACCAATTTGCAGGGCAATCACCGTTAGGTCGGGAATTGGTGCTGTTGTCTCACCATCATTATTATTGGCAAATTTTTGTATCTGTTCCTTTGTCTCATGCCCTAAATGCGATAATAAAGTGATGCTAATATCAGTCATGTCACGCGCGTGCAGATAGGCTAATAATTTTTTCGGGCTTTCACCATCATGCGCCAGCAAGAGCAATTTTTGCTTAGGCTGCAAATAAGGATTGATGATAGACAACTCTCTGCCATGTAAGGTGAGGCATTTTACCTGATGTTGCGCCCATTGCAGGCGCGATAATGCCAGCGTAAACGCGCTTAACCATGGTATGATTCGCATATCATCATCGCTAAAATTTCGTGCTAATGTAACGCCAATGCCAAAACTCATCGGGTCGCCACTGGCAAGCACCACAACATGTTTACCGCGATAATTTTCAATCAGTTTAATGGTATCTTCAAGCGGTGAAAGCCATTGTTGCTTTTTTTGATGTTGATTGGGGGCAGAAATATTTGGTGGCAACATGGCAAGATGGCGCGCACCACCAACAATAAAGTCAGCATTGCTGATAATGCTTCGCGCTTCGGGCAGTAGGGCATCATAGCCTTCTTCGCCAATACCGATAATAGTGAGCCAATGTTTCATCGCCCATATGTCACTTTGATGATACAGGCGCGAATAACGCATTGATGGCCGCCGCCGCAAGTGCCGACCCGCCCTCGCGCCCTTTGATTGCCAGCCATTCAACATCCCATTTATCGCTCTGTTCAATCAGGCAATTTTTGGATTCTGCCGCGCCGATAAAGCCAACAGGAAAAGCAATAATCAATAGGGGCAAAATTTTCCCAGCTTGAATATTTTCTAGTAATCGGAACAAAGCAGTGGGCGCATTGCCAATCACGGCAATCGCGGTGTTGGGTGTCGCTTGCCATAAATCCACCGCTGCCGCACTGCGGGTGGTGTTATGTTGAAGCGCAAGGCTAGCACAATCTGGGTGATTGAGGGTGCATTTGACTTGCAGATTTACAGGCAGGTTTTTGGTAATCATGCCCGCACGCGTCATCTCGCTATCGGTAAAGATAAATTTCGCCTGTTGCAACCTATCAATAAAATCGTCATCATGCCAGCCATTAGAATAATACACAGAATCGGCAATTTCCACACGCCCTACAGCATGTGCCAATCTTTGAATCACACGATACAGATTTTTTGGAAATACACTAGAATCTATTAGCGCATCGATGGTTTGAAACGATTCGCGGTAAATCTCATCAGGATTGCGACAATAGGGCGGAATGATAGCCGAATGATTCATTTTTCTTTCTTGAGCGTTGTAGGCCCTAAAGGATGGTCGGCATGGGGATAAGGGTGGTGTCCATGTCCATCATGGTGGTGGTCGCCATGTTCGTGGTGATGCTCATGCGTATGATTGTCAGCATCAGTGCCGATACCCTCCACATGATGATGATGGCTTTCTTGGCGCAACCCCACCTCATTTTCAAAACCAAAAAATTGCTCGCGATATTTGCATAATTGGCAATTCATATTATTCTCGCCCTGTTCAATTTCAGCAATGCGCTGCAGAAAAGCATCAACAACTTTATCATGGCTATTAAGATAGCCTGCTTTGATAAATTCAATATCAGGAAAATCTGCTGCCACCGCATCGGTATGTTGATAAATTCTATCAATTAAAATACCGCTAAATAGAAAATACGGAAACACCACAATGCGCTTAAAGCCTAATTTGGTAGCATGTTGCAGGGCAGGGGTTACCAGCGGAAAAGTAACACCAGAATAGGCAATTTCAATCCAACCAAACCCCATCGCTTCGCCAACCATGCGCGCGATTTTGAAAATATTAGAATTGGCATCGGGGTCAGAAGCACCGCGCCCAACCACCATCAGCAATGTTTTATTTAAGGGCAGCGCCTGTTTACCTTGCAGGCTTTGGGTGATGCGTTCGCAAGCGGCATCTAGTAATTTTAAGTCAATTCCCAATTCACGCCCATAGCGGATATTAATATCGGGGTTGTTTTTTTGATACATATTCAGCACCGAAGGAATATCATTCTTGGCATGGCCTGCGGCAAATAACATGCCTGGTACGGCTAAAATATCATCAGCCTGCTGCGTTAATTGGTCTAAACCATGATTGATGGTGGGGCGGGCAAATTCTAAAAAACCGTAATCCACGGGTATTGGCGCCATGCGTTCGGTAATTTTATCTACCAAAATCTTAAATTGCTCAACCGCATCATTAGAACGCGAGCCATGACCGCATATCATAATTCCTTTTGTCATTATGTCTCTCTTACCACAATTATGTTAAAATGGGTGCTGTTAAGAATCTTTGTTGTCATCACTTGATTGTAAGACACTATGTTCTTTCAGATAATGCAATCTTTCGCGTAAATCTTTAATTTCAGCATGTAAGCGTGGACGGGCATTCACCCAATAATTCAACCAGCCCAGAATGAACCCAACCAAAAAAAAGCAAAAGGCAATTAAGAAAAGTGGCGTATCTAACGAAAAAGGAAACGGCCAAAATCCTAACGGCACGATGAAACGATTGGAAACCGCAAAAATAATTGCAAATAGCATCAGACATAAAGCAAAAATATTAAAAAATTGGCGCATGATTATTTTCCATTCTCTGTTTTATTCATTCGTTCGAATAAGGCTTTGCCGATTTTAAAGGCGGGGGTTTTTTTGGTTGCCACATTAACAATTTCGCCATTACGCGGGTTTCTGCCGATTCGTGGTTTTGATGTTTTCACCTTAAAAGCACCAAACCCGCGCAATTCGATGCGGTTACCTTGCATTAATGAATCGCTGATTTTATCAAAAAAAACATCGACTACTTTTTCTGCCTCATCATTGCTGAGATAGTCGTTTTTTTCTGCTAATAATGCAATTAATTGTGAACGTGTCATTGGTAAATCAATAGGGATAAATCATTAAGGGTAAATATTATAATAAGATTGAATAATATCAGCATCATAAATGATGATGGGGATAGTTTTCAAGATAAAAAACAGTTTTTAATAAAATCAATCACTTTGTGTTTTGTATCACAAGATGGGTGATTGTAATTTGGCAAAATGGGCTGTTGCAACATGATAATCGGGATATGATGTTTTTCGGCAATGATTAATTTTTGTAAAACCGATTCTGCTCCCGAATGACGGCATAGAATCAGGTTGATATTGTAATTTTTTAACAAATCCGCCTCTTTTTGGGCGGTGAAAGGTAAATCAGCGGTGATAATATTGCAATTTTGTGGTAAATTCAATGGCTTAAATGCAGATTCTATCACGCGCAAATAAAACTTCTTATCCTGATAGGCGGCAAAATAGGGCAATAATATCTCAATTTTTTTACCACCAAGTGCGACTAGAATATTGTGCGCTTGTGGATGGTTTTTTATCATTAACATCATTGTTTTATTATCTTGTGCCATTTGCCAATGTGGTAAAATTTGCCATTGTCGTCGATAATGAATCAGGGATATATTTAATTTGGCGCAAGCATGAGCGATATTTTCCGATATTTGTGTGGCAAAAGGGTGAGTGGCATCAATCACCGCATTAATATTTTTAAGATAATTTTCAAATTGTGCGCCAAATCCACCTTGTCGTAATGTGATATTGGCATGTTGCGCGGGCAATGTTGGCTGTTTGGTGATCCCCGCTAATGAATAGATAATTTGGCATTCGGCAAAATTTTCAGCCAGCCATTCAGCAAGTGAGTCAGCGATTTGGCGCGCATCTTCAGTGCCACCCAATAGTAGAATTCTATTCACTTTCAAAATCAGGAAACACACCCTTATGGCGGTAATAAAGCAATTCAGCAATATTAGTTACCACATCGCCCATGCGCTCAATATGTTTGATAATCAGCATATAATGAATGAAGCCAGAAATTTTTTTCGGATCTTCCAGCGTATAGGTGAGTGATTCGCGAAACAGGCTGACATACATATCATCAAGCGCATCATCAGCCTTGATAATTTCTACCGCCTGTTCGGCAATGGCATCATCACTTAAATCGCTTTGATAAAGCGCAACAATTTGCGAGACCATATTAAAGACATAATCGATAATATGTTTAAGATGCGAATAGCCCGCAAACCTGCCCTCAGACGAGGCTTTTTGATACCATTTGGCAATGTTTTTGGCATAATCGCCTAACCGTTCCAATTCATTGGCGGCATCGCGCACCATTAACAAATAGCGTAAATCAGTGCCAACGGGCTGATGCAGGGCAATCACTTGCACGGTGCTATCATTAATATCATGCTGTTGGGCATCAATATCTTTTTCTTTGTCGCGCACTTTTTGTAATAATTCTAAATCATTATCTAAAACGCCTTGTAGCGCGTCTTTTATTTGTTGTTTCACCTCTTCGCCTAAGTGAGAGAATTTTCTGCCAAGCTGTTGTAAATCAGCACCATATTGTTTGTGTGAATGTGTTTGTTCCATATTTTACTATCCTATCCTGCCAGTGATATATTCTTCGGTTTTTTTCTTTTTGGGATTGGTGAACATATTTTTTGTGGCGCTATATTCAATCAACTCGCCTAAATGGAAAAAGGCAGTATGTTCTGATATGCGTGCCGCCTGTTGCATGGAATGGGTAACGATAACGATGGTAAATTTTTTCTTTAAGTCAATAATTAGATTTTCAATATGGGCGGTGGCAATCGGGTCTAAAGATGAGCAAGGCTCATCCATTAAAATAATATCAGGCTTAATCGCAATGGTGCGGGCAATACATAATCTTTGTTGCTGTCCACCCGAAAGCCCAGCGGCATCTTGCTGTAAGCGGTCTTTCACCTCGTTAAATAAGCCAGCGCGATTCAGGCTTTCTTCCACCAAATCATTTAAATCAGCCTTGCTTTTGGCAATGCCATGAATGCGCGGCCCATAGGCAACATTTTCATAAATGCTTTTGGGAAATGGGTTGGGTTTTTGAAACACCATGCCCACCCTTGCGCGTAAATCATGCACATCGATGATGCTATCATCATAAATATTCGTATCATCAATAAAGATATTGCCTGTAACATGACAATTCTTAATCACATCATTCATGCGGTTAATACAGCGTAAAATGGTTGATTTGCCACAACCTGAAGGGCCAATAAAAGCGGTGACCATATTGGGTTTAATTTTTAGGGAAACATCAAAAGTCACGCGCTTATCGCTATAAAAAACATTTAAATTTTCGAAGCGAATTTTTGGTTGTTTTTTAACAGCCAAATTTTTTTTCATTTGGTCTTGTTTCAAATTTTTTTTATTGGTGTGTGCCATATCATTTTCCATTATAGCTAACTATTATAATTTGCGCGATAATTTTTGTCTCAAAATAATTGCCAACAGGTTAAAGGTAATTAAAAATACTAACAATACCAAAATTGCGGCGGCAGAACGCGCTACAAAGCCCAATTCTGGCGTATCAGCCCAGATAAAAATCTGCACGGGCAAGGCAGAGGCAAATTCAAGCGGATTGCTAGGTGTGTTGATAATAAACGCCACCATGCCAATCATCAATAAAGGTGCGGTTTCGCCTAATGCTTGCGCCATTGCAATGATTGACCCCGTTAAGATTGATGGAAAACAAACGGGTAAAACATGATGAAAAATCATTTGCATACGGCTTGCACCCAAACCCAATGCCGCCTCGCGAATTGATTGTGGCACGCTTTTTAAGGCGGTGCGGGTAACGATGATAATGGTGGGCATCGACATTAAAGAAAGCACTAACCCGCCAACAAAGGGGGTTGAACGCGGTAAGCCGAAGAAATTTAAGAAAATCGCCAAACCCAATAAGCCAAATACGATTGATGGCACAGCGGCAAGATTATTGATATTCACCTCAATAAAATCAGTAAATTTATTTTCAGGCGCAAATTCCGAAAGGTAAATCGCCGCCAACACGCCTAACGGCACCGATAGAATCAGCGTAATCAGTAACAGCCAGAACGAGCCAATCAGCGCGCCTAATATGCCAGCGGTTTCTGATTCGCGGGAATCATTATTGCTAAGAAAGGCAAAATTCAAGCGATTTTCGATTTGCCCGTTATCGCGTAACTTTGTCAGCCAGATAATTTGCGTATCGCTGACATTGCGGCTAATACCATCTTTGCCTTCGGTGTTTAAATCATATTTTAGCGCAAGGTCAAACTCATCATCAAGGGGAAAGGCGAAATTGATTGTCTCGCCTAATTTTTCAGGATATTTTTGTAGATAATCGGCAAGCACATAAGGGCTATTGATGCTGATAATTTTATAGAGTTTTCTTTTATCGCCCCTATTGGTGACTTCTGGAAAAGCATTGCGCAATGTTTGTTTTACCAATGCGTTATAATCGCCTTGCTGTAGCGATTCAGCCGAGCTATCGCCAAGCGGGTCAAGCAAATTAGGGTCAAGTGTTACATCAAAATGCACATAATGTTGATGAAAAGCAGGCAGTGCGCGCGAGGTAATATCAACCGCAAAAAATAATAAAAAGCAAAGCGCAAAAATAATGGTGCTTAAACAAAATCTTTTGAAATAAGTCTCGCGCCGTAAACGTTTTTTCAGGCTTTTTCTATGTAAAATTTCAGTCATGATTTAGCCATAATTGCGGGTGAATTTTTTGCGAATCATCAGCGCAATGATGTTAAGAAATAAGGTGATGATAAATAAGAGCAAACCCAAAGCAAATGCGGCCAATGTTTTAGGTGAATCGAATTCTTGGTCGCCCACCAATAGGCTAACAATTTGCACAGTGACGGTGGTTACCGCTTGAAAAGGGTTGAAATTAATCTGGGCGGCAAGCCCTGCGGCCATCACCACAATCATGGTTTCGCCAATCGCACGGCTAATTGCCAATAACACGGCACCCACCAAACCCGGCATGGCGGCGGGTAGTAATACCAAAATAATTGTCTCGCTAGTGGTGGCGCCCATCGCGTAAGAAGCATCGCGCAATGATTGCGGAATTGCATTGAAAACATCATCGCTTAATGATGAGATAAAAGGAATCAACATAATCCCCATCACAATGCCAGCGGCAAGCGCACTTTCAGCACTGGATTCGATACCTAAAAATGTGCCAATATCCTTAATAATGGGCGCAACTGTTAGGGCGGCAAAAAAGCCATAAACCACAGTCGGAATGCCCGCTAAAATCTCTAAAATCGGCTTCAAAATGGCGCGCCCACGCGGCGAGGCATATTCAGAAAGATAAATTGCCGATGATAACCCGAAGAAAATCGCCATCACCACCGCAATAAATGTAATGGCAAGTGTGCCAAAAATCACAGGAATCGCGCCAAACTTAAAATCAACGCCAGCGGTTTTTTCCTTATAATGAAACGCGCTTTGCGGCGACCATTCTAATCCGAACAAAAAATCGGTAATCGGGATTTGCTTAAAAAATGCAATCGCTTCAAAAATCAGTGATAACACAATGCCGATGGTGGTTAATACGGCAATGAAGGAACATAAAAATAAAATTGCTAAAATCATTCTCTCATAATTTAAGCGAATTTTTTTTTCAAAAAAATTCCGCAAAGCAAAGCGGCTTAATAATGCGAATAACAGGCTCAATACTAAAATCGTTAGCGTGATTGCACCGATTCGCCCAGATAGAGATTGGTTTGGTGCAAGCATCATAATATACGATATTAATAACAGTGCAAAACCGATTGGCAAAAACGCACATAGGGCAAGATTTTTCCAGTTTGGAAGTGGTTTTTGCACAGATGCAGAGAAAGGCATTTCTCTCAATTTCCTCAAAAATTCGTGGGTCTTATTTTTAGGTACTGCATATCTGCATTAAACTGCCAATGAAGTCAACCCTTTTGCCGATAAATAGCGTTTGTATATCAGTAAAAAGCCCCTTTGCTAGCAAAGGGGCTTAAGTGTGAGTTGAGGGAGGTTACGTTAAAATTAGTAACTGGCTAAAACTGTATCAACAAGATAGGCTGGTTTTACCAATTTTTCTTTCTCAAGTGAAAATTCGGCATTTGAAAGTGGAATAAGTCCGCTTTTGGTTAAAAAACCATTGCCAGTAATCGCATTTTTATCAATGAATGAGCGCACATAAGAACGTAATATTGTTGATTTTTGATAATCACTAAAATTTACATAAAAATAAAGCGGACGAGACATTTTATAATAGCCGCTTAAAATATCATCCACATTTGGTGACACCCCTTCTATATCGATGGCGCGTAATACATCGCGTCCTTTTCTATAGTAAGAATAGCCGAAAATAGCGAGCGCATCAGGATTGCCATTAATCTTATCAATCGTAGATAATTCATTTTCTGCCACTTCGATATAGTGACCATCATCGCGCAATGTTTGGGTGAGTGTTTTAAATCTTTCTTTATCTGTTTTATGCAACTCAATCATTTGTAGATTGGATAATGCCCCTTTTTCTAATGAAAGACTTTGGAACGCATCACGTGTGCCAGAACCGCTGGGTGGCCCATAAATCGTAATATCAATAGTTGGCAATTTGGATGAAATATCGCTCCATTTTTTGTAAGGATTATCAATCAGCTTTCCTTTAACATAAAGTTGCTTAACGGTGGCCTGATAGATTTGCTTGCGGGTGAGTGATGCTATGGCTTTATTATCAATATGGGTGGTCAGCACAATCCCATCGCGCCCAACCCAAAATTCCATAAGATTAATATTATTAGCTTGGCATGTTGCAAGTTCCGAAGGTTTGATGCGGCGCGAGGCATTGGCAATTTGTGATTCTTGATTGCATATCGATTTAATACCCGCACTTGAACCCGTTTTTTGCACAATAGGCGCAACACCCGTTTGTTTTTTGGTGCGTAATGCAATCACTTCCGAAAAAGGATAAACGGTGGTAGAGCCTGAGATAATGATATTCTCTGCCGCATGGGCTGCACTTAACGGCATCATCAATGATGATATAAATGTTACTGCAAGGCTGTTTTTAACGATAAAACGTTTCATTGAGTTTTTGATGTAAGACATAATTTGCTCCTTAATTATCTTGATGGTTAGCAGGTAGAAACTAATAAAAAATAAATTATTTGTCAATGAAAAAATTAAAAAAATATTAAAAAATGGCAAAAGTGGTAGTTTTTAATAAAAAGCAGATACTATTAGTTGATAGTATTTGCTTTTTATTAAATTGTTATTAATGTAAGTGTGGTTTATCGTAGCATATCGGCCGATAATATTATCGGATTGCGTAATTTATTTTGTTGAAGCTTAAATTCAGCAGCCGTTAAAGGCACAAGCCCTTTATCAGTTAAATAACCTTCTTCGCCAATGGCAGTTTGGGAAATAAAAGCGCGCACATAATTTTGTAAATTTGTTTGCGACCAGCTTTTCTGCCGCACATAAAAATAAAGCGGACGCGTTAATTGATAGCTACCATCAATGATATAGTCAAATTCAGGCAAGGCATCATCAATGGCGATACCACGCACTGAGGCAAGATTATTTTCTAAATAGGAAAAGCCGAAAATGGCAACCGCATTTGTTTCATCGGCTAATTTGCGAATCAGTAAATTATCATTTTCGCCACCTTCCACATAGGTGCCATCTTCGCGAATCGTTACTGCCAATTTTTCAAATTGCTTTTTATCAGATTTTTTCAATGCCTTCATTGCTGGAATCGCTTCAGCACCTTTGATGAGTCCCAGCGTTTCTAGTGCATCGCGTGTGCCAGAGGTAGGGGGTGGTCCATAAATTAGAATTTTTACATTGGGCAGATTTTTATCAATATCGCGCCATGTCTGATTCGGGTTATCAAGCAATTTACCATTGATGTAGAGCTGTTTAGCAAGCGCTTGATAAAGCTGGGCAAGGCTGATTGATTTGAAATTATTATTATCTTTATTAACGGCTAATACAACGCCATCGCGCCCAACCAAAAATTCATAAAGATTAACATTATTCTGCTTGCATGTTTTAAGTTCAGATGCTTTTATCCGCCGTGATACATTGGCAATATCAACATCTTTGCGGCATATTGATTTCATGCCAGCACCCGAACCAGTGCTCTCCACAATCGGTGGCGCACCTGTTCTTCTGCCAACTTGTTCTGCCACCACTGTTGAAAAAGGAAACACTGTTGAAGAACCCGCGATACGCACCGTTTGTGCATTAACATGATTGAATGCGATAATACTCAAAGCGATTGTTATAAATATGGTTTTGACCAATATGTTGTTAAGTGGCATGTTTTTAATCAGGGCGGTTTTAATAGGGCGCATAATATTTTGTTTTCCTAAATTTTAATATCATCAAACATCACGCTAATATCATAAACAAAGTTCCTGCTGTTAAGCAATATTGATAGACGAGTATTACACATAATATAGCATCTAGATAGCAATAAAAATTAAATTTTAAGCTTACGCCAAAGGTCTGTAAATTGGGTGAATTAAAAATTACTAGCAATAATGATTGTTTTTTGCTATAATAACCTAGTCTCTAATAGGGGTTGGAATGAGCCACTAGTGCTGAAATATAATGTTTTTGCCTTACCTTGTTGGAATATTTTAGAGAATTTTGGAGAAAAAAAATGAAATTAAGATTTGTTTTAGTTGTTTTAATCATGGGCTTTTTAACCGCTTGTGCTGCAGCACCGACCGAAGAACCAGCACCAGCACCAGCACCTGCCGCAGTTGAAGAAACAGTGGTAGAAGAAGTTGGTGAGTTGGTAGCGGTTGTTTTGCGTGATGATCGTGCTGTGGGTGTTGACATTGATGGCAATCCTGTAGATGCAACATTGACAGAAATGTTACGTGTGATGCCTGATAGGGTGTTTTTTGACTATGATCGCTTTAATTTCCAAAGTGACGAGGCAAGAGAAACAATAGATATTTATGCGGCTTTGTTACGGCAAAATCCTGATGTGACGATGGTTGTTGAGGGGCATTGCGATGAACGTGGCACACGCGAATATAACCTTGCATTGGGTGAAAGACGCGCCAATACCATTTATAGCCGTATCATTACGCGCAATGTGCAATCTGAACGTTTGCGTAAAGTATCTTATGGTAAGGAACGCCCTGAAGTGATCGGCAGTGATGAGGAATCATGGCGCGAAAATCGTCGTGGCGTGATATTATTGTTTAATTACTAATTACTGTTGCGTTAATCAAATGATTTACAGGGGGGCAGGAAATTTTCCTGCCCTTTTTTGTTAAAAGGTATAAATGATGCGTCTCTATATTCTGCGTTTGGCATTGTTGTGGGTGACGATGTTTTGTGGTGCAACTCTTTATAGCATTATTGTGTTCGCACAGGAAAATGATAGCAACATCACAGCGAATCAAGAAACATTGCCTGATGATAATGTTGATGATAATTCAAAAACAGAAAATGATGAGATTATCGCCAAAGCCAATAAGCTATTGGCAGAACAATTACGAGGCATTTTTCAGGATATTACGACGTTAAAATCTAATATCACTATGGTGCAACAGGATATTGATGGTTTGGGTCAAGATATTGATGGTCTGGGCCAATTGCTGCATCGTGATTTATCAGAAGCGGAGCTTAAAACACTTCGCAAAAAGCAATCAAAAGATGTGGCAGAAATTATTATTCGCTTTCAAGAAAGAATCAATTTTTTTGAACAGCAGGCGATTGAATTAACGGGATTGGCAGAAGAGTTGAATTTTAGGTATCAGCCCTTGCAGGAAAAATTGGCTGCGTTAGAAACATTGCAAGCAGAAACAATCGTCAATCATGATAGATTAAGTGATTCACATGATGAATTAACTATTTCTTATGAAATAGTGCATGAATTACATGATGAATTAAGCGATTTACACGATGAATTAAGTGTTTCTCACGATGGTTTACGCATTTCATATGATGAATTTTATGATGCTTCTATTGCAACCCAACAGGCGACTGAGAAACAACAACAGGATTTACTTAAATTGATTACCCAGCAAAATAAATTATTGAAAAAACAGCAAAACACAATTAACAAGCAAGCCTCTTCTATTCAAACATTAGAAAAAAATCATAACGCACTGGTAAAAGAATTTCAAAAATTGGTCGATCAATTAAGCAAGACTGAATAACATGCCGCAGAAACTTTATGATTCGGCACTTTATCAGGAATTTAAACAAAATTTAGATGAGTTGTTCGCCCCCATCATGACGCAATATCGCTGGCATTTTGCTTGCGCTTGTTCGGGCGGTGCTGATTCATTGTTACTTACCTTATTCATGCGGCAATGGTTGCAAGATTACTCAGAATTTTCGCATCAGTTACATGCGCTGATAATTGACCATCAATGGCGCGCAGAATCATTGCTTGAGGCACAAAAAACAAAACAATATTTGCAAGAATATGCGATTGATGCCCATATCCTCACCATGCAAAATAACATAGATAAAAACAGTCCAAAAAAAAATAGTGAGGCTGAAGCGCGCCAACAACGTTATCAACTGCTACAGCAATATTGCCAACAACATGATATTTTGTTTTTATTCACGGGGCACCAAAGCGATGATAAGGTGGAAGGGTTTTGGCTAAATTTAATACGTGGCAGTGGGCTTTATGGTTTAACGGGCTTAAATTTGTTGCGGGCGGCTGATAATGTGCGTCTGATTCGCCCTCTATTAAGTGCAGATGCCACACAAATAAGAGATTTACTCGATTCATGCGCTATTCCATATATTAAAGACCCAGCGAATGATTCGACTAAATACAAACGCAATCGAATCAGACAAGCGCGCAATATGTTTGATGAGATGGGCTTTACCAAACAGCGTATCTTGCAAACAATGCAACATTTACAGGCAACAAAGCAGGTGATGGAAAGGCAACTCACCATGCTGAAAGCGAAGCATTGCCTGTATCATCCGCTAGGGTTTATCCGCATCGATGGCGCGTTATGGATAGATTGGCATGATGATGGCTATCAATCACTGGTGTCAAAAATCCTTGCCGATGCAATTGCCCGACTGGGTAAGGGCTATGCGCCACGTTATCAAAAATTATTGGCGGTAAAACAAATATTGCAAAATCAGCCCACATTATTATGTGGCAGGCACATTGCGGGAGTTAATCTTTATTGGCATGATAATGCTTTATATTTGTTCCCAGTAAAAATGCCAGATTGTAAATTGTTTGCCAGTGAATTTTTTAATTGTGATAATTCGCATCAACATCAACATTGGCAATTGCGCCCATTGGGCAATGAAGGCATCAAGCAATGGCGGGCTACAAAAGCATCGGCTGAAACATCATGGAATGCCATTAAAACCTATTTACCGCGCACTCTTATCGCGCAATTACCCGCTTGGTTTGATGGTGAAAAACTACAAGCTGTGCCATTTTTCGGGCGTATCAGTCCTTTATGTGTTGATAAAATCAAAAAACTATAAAATAATTCAATCACTTTATCTTGCAATTTCATAATTCAATCCCATATAATGGGTAATGGAAAATATTATTAGGTCTTATTCATGAATATCAATCGTAACGTTATCGTATGGATTGCCATCGCTGGCGGTCTGTTTTTGCTGATTAATTTATTTCAAACTGCTGGTAGTAATACGGGCGACACAGCCATTGCCTATAGCCATTTTATTGGTCAGGTGGAAACGGGGCAAGTGGCACAGGTGGAAATGATGGATAATGAAATTAAAGGCTTATATAAAAATGGCACATCGTTCAAAACTTACGCGCCTGCCGATCCAACTTTGGTACAAAAATTAATTGATTCAGGTGTTTTGGTATCGGTAACACCGCCCGAAAAAGGCGTTAGTTTTATTTATATTCTCATTCAATGGTTCCCAATGTTGCTTTTAATCGGGGTATGGATTTTTTTCATGCGTCAAATGCAAGGCACAGGTGGTAAAGCGATGGGTTTTGGCAAATCACGCGCCAAATTACTGAATGAAAAAAAGGGCAAAGTCACCTTTGACGATGTGGCAGGGGTAGAAGAAGCCAAGCAAGAACTAGAAGAAATTGTTGAATTTTTACGCTCTCCGCAGAAATTTCAGCGTTTGGGTGGTAAAATCCCTAAAGGCGTATTGCTGGTTGGGCCTCCTGGTACGGGTAAAACATTGATTGCGCGCGCCGTTGCGGGCGAGGCTGAAGTGCCGTTTTTCAGCATTTCGGGTTCTGATTTTGTTGAAATGTTTGTGGGTGTCGGTGCTAGCCGTGTCCGTGATATGTTTGAACAGGGCAGAAAAAGCGCCCCTTGTATTATCTTTATTGACGAGATTGATGCGGTTGGCCGTCATCGCGGTGCGGGACTTGGCGGTGGCAATGATGAGCGTGAGCAAACATTGAATCAAATGCTGGTTGAGATGGATGGTTTTGATGCTCAAGAAGGCATTGTTTTGATTGCCGCAACCAACCGTCCTGACGTGCTTGACCCTGCTTTATTACGTCCTGGCCGTTTTGATAGGCAAGTGGTTGTGCCAAATCCAGATATTGATGGCAGAGAAAAAATTATAGAAGTGCATCTTAAAAAAGTGCCAGTTGGCCCTGATGTTGAAGCGCGCATTATTGCGCGTGGCACACCCGGTTTTTCGGGTGCTGATTTAGCGAATTTAGTCAATGAGGCAGCATTATTGGCAGCAAGACGCAATCGGCGCGTGGTAGGGATGGCTGAATTGGAAGAAGCCAAAGATAAGGTGATGATGGGTGCTGAAAGACGCTCGATGGTGATGGGTGAAGATGAGCGTAAACTCACCGCCTATCATGAAGGTGGTCATGCTATTGCGGCGTTACATTCATCGGAATCAGACCCGATTCATAAAGCGACGATTATTCCGCGTGGGCAGGCACTGGGTATGGTGATGCGCTTACCAGAAAAAGACCATTTCGCCTATGCGCGTGATAAATTAGAAGCCAATTTGGTGGTGGCAATGGGTGGTAGAATTGCTGAAGAGATGATTTTTGGTGCTGAAAAAGTTACCACTGGCGCAAGTTCTGATATTCAACAAGCGACTGATATTGCGCGCCGTATGGTTACCGAATGGGGCATGAGTGATTTAGGACCACTGCGCTATAATGATAATCAGCAAGAAGTTTTTTTGGGGCATTCTGTTGCCAAACATCAAAATGTCAGTGAGGATACTGCGCGTCAGATTGATGATCAGATTCGAAAAATCATTACCCATGCCGATAAAACATGCCGTGCGATTCTAAAGAAACATGCCGATCAATTAGAGACATTAGCGCAAGCCTTGCTGAAATATGAAACATTAAATGGGCAAGAAATTGAAGATTTATTGGCAGGCAAGAAAATCGCGCGTGATACCATTATCACCAAAAAACCTAGCAAGAAAAAAGGCGGTCGCATTGGCTCAGTGCCGATTTTAACGCCGAAAACCAGCTAAAGAATAAAAGCGCCCATTAGAAATCGAAGCCCATTAGAAATCGAAGCAACGCCCTGCGCGTTCCCAATCGCCATAGCGCGTGGGTTCTAGCCCTTTCGGACCACCAAACTCATCAGCCTGTGCAGGCGCATCAAGATTTGGCATATTCGCATTTTGCGGATTTTTAATTTGGGCATTTTTAAGGCGTGCTTCTTTCAGCTCTGCCCGCATTTTTGCCCCTGCCGCATCGGCTTTTTGCTCGGCTTTGGTACGCGCATCTAAATGTTGATTGGCTAACTCTGTGGTTGCTTGCTTCACCTTATCATCAGGTGACATATTATCGGGGGATAGGCCGCCAGATTTTGCATTATTAATTGATTTTGGCATAAAATCTTTCAGGGTTAATGGTTTATCGCTATTTGATTTTTTCATATTCATCTCTTGCACTCATATTCAACTTTACGCTACATTGCTGATTATATGCCAATCATTAAAGCAAAACAAGATGGAGATTTCATGAGTGATTTACGGAATATTGCCGAAGATACGGTAAAGCTTGCCCTCAAAGCAGGCGCAGACCATGCCGATTGCGTGGTGGTAACCAGCCAATCGCTGTCATATGGGCAGAGGCTTGGGCGCGTGGAAACAATGGAAGAATCCGAAGGGAGCAAATTATGTTTGCGGGCGATTGTAAATGGCGCACAAGCGATTGCCTCTAGCAATGATATTCAGAATTTGCAAGATTTGGCGGCACGGGCGGTTGAGATGGCGCGGATTGTGCCAGTGGATAATGATTGTCTGCCTGCCAGCAAAGATGAAATGATGCAAAATGTGCCACAAGGCGATGTTTTACAGCTTTTTGATAAGAGTGATGTAAGCATGGAAATGTTGATTGAAAGTGCCAAGCAGATGGAAGAAACTGCACTTGCCATCAAGGGTATTAGCAATTCGGAAGGCAGCGGTGCATCTTCTGGCAAAACGCAAAGCGCATTGGCAATTTCTAACGGCTTTAATGCCTATATGGAAAAAACCTATTTCGGCATATCGGTTTCTATGATTGCAGGCACGGGCGATGAAATGCAAACCGATTATGATTATAGCACCAACTGCCATTGGCAAAATCTAAAATCGCCAACAGAAATTGGCAAAAAGGCGGCACAGCGCGTCTTAGATAAAATGGGCGCGAAACAAGCACCATCAATGCAAGCGCCAGTGGTATTTGCGCCACGCGTGGGGCGTGGCTTGCTAGGGAGTTTCTTAAGCGCGATTAATGGTGAGGCAATTTACAAAGGCACATCGTTTTTGAAAGAAAAAATGGGACAGGCGATTTTTGCCGATTCGATTAACATTATTGAAGACCCGCACCGCAAACAAGCAATGGGCGCAAGGCTATTTGATGGCGAAGGCATGCAAACTGAAACACGGCATTGGATAAAAGATGGCGTGTTACAAGGTTGGGTGCTAGATTTACGTACCGCACGTAAATTACATATGCAAAGCACTGCTAATGGCGGGCGTGGTATTGGCGCGGTGCCCAGCCCATCAGCAGGCAATGCGTTTATTGCGGCAGGCACGCAATCGGTGAAAGAATTATTGGCGGATATTAAGCAAGGTTTTTATGTAACGCAATTAATGGGAATGGGCGTTAATGGCGTTACGGGTGATTATTCGCAAGGGGCGGAAGGGTTTTGGATTGAAAATGGCGAAATCACCTTCCCCGTGCAGGAAATGACGATTGCGGGCAATTTGAATGATATGTTCGCAAATCTTTCAGTTGCTGATGATTTATTATTTGAGCAATCGATTAATGTGCCGACCATTAAAATTGCTGACATGACGATTGCGGGTGCATAAATAATGGCGCATCAATAATGTGAATGATTTAGAGAAAAAAAAATTAAAGAGTGGCTACACCACAGGTGCTTGCGCCACAGCTTGCGCGTCAGGCGCATTATTAGCATGGTTACAGCAAAAATCATTATCGCAAATTTTGATTACATTGCCCAAAGGGCAACAGGTAAATTTTACCTTGCATGATGTGATGTTTGCTGAAACTAGCGCATCAGCGGCAACTATCAAAGATGCAGGCGACGACCCCGATATCACGCATGGCGCTACCATTCGCGTTTCGCTTCATATCAGCAAAAATAATAACGCACTTGATGTGATTTTCAAAGCAGGCGAGGGTGTTGGCATTGTTACCAAAGCAGGGCTACCGATTAAGGTTGGCGAGCCTGCGATTAACCCTGTGCCACGCCAAATGATAGAACAACATCTGCAAAGCTTGGCAGTGGAATATCAATTACAGGCAAAGATAATTGTAACAATTTCAGTTGATAATGGCGCAACATTAGCCGAAAAAACATGGAATCCGCGATTGGGCATTGAAGGTGGTTTATCGATTCTAGGCACAAGCGGCATTGTGCGTCCCTATTCTTGTGCTTCATGGATTCATGCGATTCATCGCGGTATTGATGTGGCGCGTGCATTGGGGTTGAATCATGTAGCTGGCAGCACGGGCAATTTATCAGAAGCTTTGGTGCAAGCACATTATCAGCTAAGCCAGCATGCGCTGATTGATATGGGTGATTTTGCCGCTGGCATGTTAAAATATCTCAAAAAACATCCGATTAAACGCGTTACGATTTGTGGTGGTTTTGGTAAAATGCTGAAATTAGCGTTGGGGCATGGCGATTTGCATAGTGCGCGGTCGCAAATTGATTTTACAAAATTGCAAGATTGGGCGCGTGATAAATGTGGTGATGATGCGCTTGCCGATTTGATTGCGACTGCCAATAGCGCGCATCATCTATCGGAATTGTTGCAGACTATCAGCAGTGAACGGCGCTTATGTTTTTTACGGCTGGTAGCGCAAAAGGCGATTAGCACCGCATCGGGCTTTGCGGGCGATAAGATTACGATTGATGTAATACTCATCAATCGGCAAGGTGAGGTGATTTATTGTTCTGTGTAAGATGCACGACGCAAACGGTCATTTAATGCAACACCTATATCCTTATCAGGAATCGGTGCAACCGCGATTTTTTTATGCACACTTATTGCATCTAATTGATGCAAATAATCGTAAAAATGATAGGCGGCTTCGGCTAAATCGCTAGTTTTGGATAGGTTCAAATCGCCATCATATATGCCAAACCCTAGCATTAACTCATCATTTTCGGGCATGGTGGCATTTAAGCGCAAACGACTTTTGGGTTGATAATGTGCTGATAGCATACCGGGCGCGATAATATTTTTAGTCTCTTGCTCCATCTCGGCCTTCATATTTGTTTCTGGCACATGTAAACTGCCATGTCGCAAGATGGTGAGGTGCTGATAACGGGCATCAATGATGGTGGATTCTAACCCGAATTGGCAGGAAGTTGCATCATCTAAAATCAATTCTGGTTGGCTATTGTCTAAAAAATTTTGTAACACATGAATGGCACGGGTGGGGCTTAATGCGCCAGAGATATTCGCGCTTGGGGCGGCAACTGGCACATTGCTTGCGGTAATTAGCTGTTTGGCAATCGGGTGATGTGGGCATCGAAGCGCAATGCTTTTCTTACGCGTTATCAGCATCTTGGAAAGTCTGCTATTGGCTTTGGCGTTTAGCACCAAAGTTAGCGCACCTTTATTATCAGGATTATCGTGATACCAATATTGTTGGATAAGTCTATCAGCCATCGACCCCGTTTTAATATCGGCAAGCTGATAGGCATCATTAGCTTCAGCAATATGCACAATCAGCGGATTATGGGCAGGGCGGTTTTTGGTTTGGTAAATCAACCTTATCGCATCATCATCATAGGCATTGCCCGCAAGCCCATACACGGTTTCGGTGGGCATGGCGATTAAGCCACCTTGCTTTATAATCATTGCTGCACGGTTGATACCATGCTGGTTCGATGGGATAATTTCAGCCATTTAATTCAATAAAAAGGGCGAAAATACCAATAAGCTACTCAAAAAACCAATCATCATGCCAATCGGAATATAATATCGCTTTGATGAGGTGGGCTTTATCGGTGCAGGCGGTGCTGATGCTTGCTGATTGAGTGCTTGCAAAATTTGCGGTAATTGTGCCAGCATTGGCAATAATTCTTTGCCTAAATTATGCAAATGGTGAAGCGGATTGCGGTTTAATAACAGCCATTCTTCTATTAAAGGCTGTGCCAATAGCCAGATATTTTTACCGGGCGTTAAAATGCGGCCAATGCCTTCAGCCTGTATCATGGTTTTATGCAATAGCAATAAATTAAGTTGCGGTTGCATCTCAAATTGTCGGGCTAGCGCAATCATTTCTATTAAAATCTCAGCGAATGAAACAGTTTTCACCTCGCTGGTAAACATTGGCTCGCCGATAATGCGTAAGGCGGCGGCGAATTCATCACGGCTTTGATGGGCAGGCACATAACCCATCTTAAAATGGGCATCTGCTACCAAATGATAATCGCCATGAATGAAGCCGATAAGAATATCGGCAAGAAAAAGGCGCGTTTGCTTATCAAGCCTGCCAATAATGCCAAAATCAATGGCGGCTAAACTTCCATCTTGTTGCACAAATAAGTTACCCGGATGAATATCGGCATGGAAAAAACCATCGCGAAACACTTGCAGAAAAAACAACTCTACCGCCTTCTGCACAATCACTTCAGGGCTATGCCCCGCTTTGATTAATTGTTGGCTCTCATCAATTTTAATGCCATCAACCCATTCCATCACCAATACATGTTGGTTGCTATATTGCGGATAGGCTTGCGGGATAATAATATGATTATCACCCTCTAAATTATGGCGCAATTCCTTACAAGAAATCAGCTCAAGGCGTAAATCTAATTCTTTCTCAATCCAGCTTTGATAGGTTTCAATAATCTCGCGAAATTTGAATAAGCGGCTTTTTTTGGCAAATAATTCTAAATAGCGGCATAGAGTATGTAAAAAATCAATATCGCGATGAAAGATTTTATCAATATTCGGGCGTAGAATTTTTACAGCCACCCTATCGCCATTATGCAATATGCCATAATGAATCTGGGCAATCGATGCGGCGGCAATCGGAGTTTCATCGAATCGACTGAAAATATCATCAATTTTTGCGCCATTATTCTTTTTGGCATTATGTTTTTCAAAAATTTGCTTGGCGCGTTTTTCATCAAAGGCGGGTAAATTATCTTGTAATTGCCGCAACGCATCGGCTAATTGATTGCCGATAATATCGGGGCGCACTGATAATATTTGCCCGAATTTAATAAAACTACCCCCCAGCGCAATCAACAGACTCACCAATCTTTCGCCATCATTCAAGCCGCGTATCTTGCGTTTGGTGAAAAGTTTTAGCGGATAATAAACGATGCGAGGCACAAGCCCGCGCTGATACAATATGCGCCACACACCATAGCGCGTGGTGAGGATAAATATTTTAACCGCTAGGGTGAAACGGCTGATGATTTTGCCGATAAAGTTTAGCATGAGTCATTATTGTTACGGACCCAGACGCGATAGCCGCTATGAATCGCCACAATGCCTAAATTTAGTTTTTGCCATTTACATTGGGCAAAGCCTGATTGTTGCATCATTTTTGCCACCGCATCGGCTTTGGGGAATTGCCGAATACTCTCAGCCAGATAGCTGTAAGAATCGGCATCTTTGGCAATCAGCCCACCCAATTTTGGTAAAATATTAAAGCTCCACCAATCATAAAATTGCTTGATGCCATCATCATCAACGGGGGTGAATTCTAATATCAGCAATCTGCCACCTAATTTTAGCACGCGGTGCGCTTCATTTAAGGCTTGTTGCTTAAAAGTCATATTGCGTAATCCAAAAGCGATGGTCACGTAATCAAATTGTTGCGCCATGAATGGCAGATTTTCAGCATCGCCATTAATAAAACTTAAATTTTGCATCATGCTGGGGTGCTGATTGATAATCCGTGCTTGCCCTTGTTGTAGCATATCATGCGTTAAATCGCACAACGTAACATGCTTACCGCCTTTTTGCAGATAGGCGCGAGCAATATCGGCAGTGCCGCCCGCAATATCCAGCAAATCACGCCCTGTTTGTAATTCTTCAATCAGACGCTTTTTCCACAAACGATGCAAGCCTAGCGACATCAAATCATTCATCACATCATAATTATGTGCCACCGATTCAAAAACTTCGCGCACTTTTTGCGGTTTCTCATCTGCCGAAATCTGGGTAAAGCCGAAATCAACCTTATTATTCTGATAATTTTGTCGTTCCATGCCCTCTATTATATATCAAATCATTGCAAGAAACTATCGAATTAAGTTATGATGCAACCAACAAATAATATTTTAGTAAAGGAATGAATCATGGTAGATGAAATGTTTCGTGATGTAGAAGAAGCGATGCGTGAAGATAAGCTTAAACGATTTTGGCGCAAATGGCGGTTTGTGATTATTGGCAGTTTGGTCGCGATTGTGGTTTTTGTGGTTGGTAACGAATTTTATAAGGGACAACGCGATAAGCAATTACAGGCGCGCAGTGCCCAGTGGCAAGAGGTGTTAGCGACTCCTGAAGCCGAGCGGACGCAGAGGATGGATGAATTTATCGCGCAAGATAATGATGATTACGCGATTTTTGCATTGCTATATCAGGCACGCGCGAAAAGCGATAGTAATAAAGATGATGCACTGGCACTTTATAATAAAATCATTAGCGATGCCAAGCCTATCTATAGCGGGTTGGCACGAGTTGAAGCGGCAGTGATTCATCTGAGCGATAAAAATTATGGCGAAGCAGGTCAAATATTAGAAGTTTTATTGCAGCCTGATATGCCATTTCGTGATATAGCACTTTACTATGCCGCGATTGCCGCGCTTTATCAGCAAAATTACCCGACAGCGCAAGCCTTGACACAAACGATTATCGATAATCCTGAATTTTCTGTTGAGTTGCGAGATTTAGCACAGGAAATTAACGACCGTGCCATATTGCAAAATGGGCAATAGATTTTATGGTAACATGCGTATCATCCCATTAAACTTATTATGGTAACAAAATCATGGTAAAATATTTAAGGTTAGTGATTCCTTTATTGTTGCTTAGCGCTTGCGGTGGCAATGATATATTACAAGGCGAACGGCTTGATGTGCTAGGCACCAAAACCGCTTTGCAAATCGATACGACATTGGCGGAAGAAAATATGCGATTAGACGAGGCAGGTGTGCAGATAAATTGGCCACAATATCGTGGCAATGCCCAACATCTTTCAGTGAATAATAGAATCGCATTTGTCAGTGATAAACCAATATGGCGCAGAGATTTAGGCAAGGGCGATAGGGACGGTACATTCATTATGGCACAGCCAGTGATTTTTTCCGATATGCTCTATTGGGTGGATAATAAATTCCGCCTGACGGCGCACAGACTTGATAGTAAAGGCAAAAGATTATGGCGCGTTAAATTGCCAGTGCCCAAAACCGATAGGCATGCCTATGGGGCTGGTGTTGCGGTGAATGCCGAATTTTTGATTGTTAGCACGGGTGCAGGTTTGGTTTATGGTTTTAGCCGTGATGATGGCAGACTTTTGTGGCAAAGCAATTTACGCCACCCTATTCACAGCACGCCAACCATTCAGGGCAGTGATATTTATATCACCACGATTAATAACATCACTTTTGCGCTTGATATAAGTAGCGGTGCAACCAATTGGCAACATGAATCGGTATCATCACGGGTGGCGTTGATTCAGTCAATCAGCCCCGCTGTTACTGGTAATTGGGTAATTGCAGGCTATGCCAATGGCGATATTGTTGCCATTAGCCGTGTTGATGGTGAAACAGTGTGGAAACAAAATTTGGCAACAAGCTCAAGGGTAGATGCGTTGGGTCAGATTGCCAGTATCGTTAATGGCTTTGTGGTTGCAGGGCCTCGTATTTTTGCCAGCAGCTATTCGGGTAAATTGGTGGCGCTTGATGCACAAACGGGAACGATTGTTTGGGAAATACCGCTTTCGGCAAGCACACCGATGAGCATTTCAGGTGACTATATTTTTGTGTTAGATGATCAATCGGTGCTTTATGCGTTGCGCCAGAATGATGGCAAGGTGCGTTGGGCACAAGAAGTCCAAAATTGGGAAAAGGGCGAAGAAGGTTATGAGCGGATTATCTGGAATGGACCGTTACTATCAGTGCCCTATCTGGTGTTGGCGAATCACGAAAAAAGATTATTGCTCTATAACGTTGAAACGGGCGAAGAGATAAAACAATATAAATTCGGGGATGGTTTTCGTAGCCACCCTATTAGCTCTAACGGGGTATTATATATCATTGATTCTAATGGTAAATTATATGCGCTGAATTGATGAAAGATATTTTCAAGATTGCGTTGGTTGGGCGTCCGAATGTTGGCAAATCAACATTGTTCAATCGGTTAGCGGGTAAGAAAATTGCCCTTGTTGACGATAGGCCCGGCATGACGCGTGATAGGCGCGAACAAAAAATAATGCTTGCTGAATTTCCTTATATTATGATGGATATGGCAGGTTTTGAAGAGGTTGATGATAAAATATCAGCAAGCGCACAATTACAGCAAAAAATGAACGAACAAATTAAGCGAGGCTTTGCCGAAGCTGATTTGATTTTATTGATGCTAGATGGCAGGGCAGGTTTGTTGCCTGATGATGCAATTATCGCGAAAAAAGTAATACAGTCGGGTTCTGATGCGGTCGCATTGGTTAATAAAATTGAAAAACCTGATAGCGCGCCCTTATTGGCGGATTTCGCGCGGTTGGGTTTTGAAAATTATTTTGCGATTTCAGCATCACATGGTTTGGGAATCGATGCGTTAAAAGCACTATTAATTGAAAAATTTGAAGATTATTATGGCGAAAATTTCAAGGCAAGTGACGAGGATAAGAAAATAAATCTGGTGCTGATGGGGCGTCCGAATGTTGGTAAATCAACGCTGATTAACCGTTTGCTTGATGATGACCGCGTGCTGGTGCATGATGCGGCAGGCACAACCCGCGATGCGTTATGTTTTGATTGGGCTTGGCAAGGAAATGTTTTCTCGCTTTACGATACAGCAGGCTTGCGGCGCAAGCGCGGTATTAGCGAGATAGTGGAACTGTTAAGCAGTCAAGATTCTCTCAAAGCGATTCGATTCTCGCATATTGTGGCGATTGTGGTAGATGCCACCGAAGCGCTAGAACGGCAAGAATTACGCCTTATTCGCCATGCCGCTGATGAGGGGCGGGCAGTGATAATTTTGCTGAATAAATGGGATAAGGTGCGCAATAAATCAGCCGCGTTGCAAAAGGTGGAACAGATTGTTGCCGATACTTTGCCGATGATTCGCTATGTGCCGATTATCACCCTATCGGCGCTGAAAGATGATGAATTTGATATTATCCCGCAAGCGGCATTACAGCTTTATGATTTATGGTGTAAAAAAATCACCACCGCTAAATTGAATCAGTGGCTGGCGGAAAAAGTGGTTACCCATAGCCCGCCTTTGGTGAGTGGCAGGCGGTTGAAAATTCGCTATATCACGCAAATAAAGGCGCGGCCGCCACAATTTCATTTATTCGCATCGGCTGATATTCCTGAACATTATTTACGCTATTTGGCAGGTGCGTTGCGCGATGATTTTGCGTGGCATGGCGTGCCGTTACGTTTGATTCCAAGACGTGGCAATAATCCCTATGCCGATAAAAAACCGAAACGTAAATTGACCAGTCGCAAAATGATGAATCGCAAAAAATAAAAACAGGATAAAATAATTCTAGCAAAATAAGTCTTGCATCAGCTTATCTTTATCGCTAGCGTGATTTTTTTTCATTCTCAAAAAGGAGACTATCATGGGTTATAAGGTTGGATTTATCGGGCTTGGCAATGTGGGTGCTAAATTGGCGGGTTCTTTGTTGCGTAATGGTGTAGAATTAACAGTGCATGAATTGCAAAAAGAAATTGCCCAACCATTTTTGGATAAGGGCGTAGCATGGGCGGATTCGCCGCAAGAAATAGCCGAAAAAAATGATTTCATTATCACCTGTTTGCCCTCGCCCGCAGCATGTTCTGCGGTAACGGAAGGCGATAATGGCATATTAGCAGGCATCAGCGCGGGTAAAGTCTGGCTAGAAATGAGCACCACCGATGCTGAGGAAGTAAAAAGAATTGGTGAAAAATTTACAGCAAAAGGCGCGTTTCCAGTAGATTGCCCCGTATCAGGTGGTTGCCATCGGGCGGCGACGGGCAATATTGCCATTTTTGCAGGTTGCAAGCGTGAAGCGTTTGAAAAAATCTTGCCAATACTCACCATGATGGGCAGGCGGATTTTACATACGGGTGATGTTGGGTCGGCATCTTTGTTGAAAGTGGTTACCAATTATTTGGCAACAGCTAATTTGCTCAGCCTTGCCGAAGCGATGACAGTTTGCGCGGCACAAAAAATGAATCTGAACGTTGCTTACGAGGCGATTCGAATTTCATCGGGCAATTCGTTTGTGCATGAAACCGAAACGCAAGTTACCTTAAATGGTAGCCGCGATATTAATTTCACGTTAGATTTGGTGCTAAAAGATATATCACTCTTTCAGCAAGCGGCTGATAATGTGAATCTGCCACTGGAAATATCGCCTGTGATGATTGATATTATCAAAGATGGTATCAAGCGCTATGGGGAACGCGAATGGTCGCCTAATATTATCAAACGATTGGAAGAAAAAGCTGGGGTTCAAGTTTTGGCTTCGGGCTTTCCTGCCGAGATGGTAGATGACGAACCTGAAGAGCAGGGCTACGAGATAACACCCAAAGGGTTATAAAGGGTTATAAGCTGAAATCAAACACATTAATTGTGTGTCCACTACCCGTCAGAAAAGCCATTAAATCAACACTTTTTAAGGTGATAGATTTATCGTTACGCATCGGGTGCAGATTGACTGATTGCGCTTCGGTGAGTTTTTTATCGATGAAAAAGCGAATATTGGCATTGGGTGCGACACTGATAAGCACCAAAGGATTAACACTGCCCGGACGAATTTTTAATTGCGCCCATAAATCATCGGCACTTGCAAAAGAAAGATTGCCGCTTGCATTGATGTGATGGCGCAGAGTTTTGAGGTCAATATCAGTTTGATGATAGGCGGTGATGAGGAAGAAATTCTTTTTCTTATCGCGCAAGAACAGGTTTTTAACATGCGCGCCCGAAATTTTATCCATTACACCTAACGCTTGTTCTACGGTAAAAAGCGGCGCATGACTAAATGTTTCAAACGCAATACCCAAATCATGCAAACGCTGATAGATGGCTTGTTCGATTTCTAAAATTTCGGGGTCATATATAATATCATTCATTAAAATTTGTTCCGTGCTAGCCTGATTTTGGTAAAAGCTTCCACTGCATTAGGGACATTAAGCAATTTTATCAATTCGGGATTATCAGCCATTAAAAATAAATTTGTTTGTTTTTCTTCGCCCAAATTTAACGGCATGGTTGGATTGCCATCATCGCGCAATTCCTGCATTCTCGCCACGCGTGTTTCAAAAATATCGGGCAGGGTGAAGCCAATTTCTTTGCTAAAATCTCGCGTAAAATCAATATTTTGCATGGTATATTCATGCCCGCAATAGACGTTAGTGTCGTCAGGCAATTCGCGCAATTTCAGTAATGAGTGAAATGCTTGGGCTGGCGTGCCTTCCAATAACCTGCCGCAACCAAAGCCAAATAAGGTATCGCCAGCGAATAATATTTTAATTTGCGGGATATAATAACAGATATGCCCTTTGGTATGGCCGGGCGTTTCAATCGCATGTATTTTGAAATTTTCTAGCGTGAAATTATCACCATCTTTTGCCAAACGGGTAATATCAGGAATTTTGCGTGATTCATGAAATGGCGCAATCACCTTGCAATGATGTTCGGCAAATAATGTGCCGATACCGCCAATATGGTCGGCATGATGATGGGTAACCAATATATGATTGACTTGCATCTTTTGGCTTTCTAAAAAATTGCAAATCACATCGGTATCGCCTGGGTCTATCACGATGGTTTTTTTCATCGCATTTTCTAAAATATAGATATAATTATCGGTAAAGGCTTCTAATGTTATCAGTCTAAAATTCATTTTCCACCTCTTAATTTTTGCCTAATAATTCCGTAGCTTTGGCAAAAATATCGTAAAATTGCTGTTCGGTTAATCTCTTTGTCTGTGTATTATAGCGCGAACAATGATAAGAATCCAATAAAACCAACGAAGAATTTTTTATGATGTGGTGAATCAAACCATGTCCGAATTTATGTTGTGATAATTTAAGCCCATAGCGACGCAATACCGCCTGATGCGCGATGCCACCAAGCGCAATGATGATTTTTAAGTTTTTCATGCCTTCAAGCGCATGGGCTAAAAATGGATTGCAATTAATAATCTCTTGCGTTTCGGGTTTATTTTGCGGTGGCACACAGCGCACCGCATTGATGATACGGCAATTTTGTAAAGCCAAATCATCATCGCCATTTTCGTTAAATGTGCCGCTCGCAAAGCCGAATTTTAACAAGGTTTGATACATTAATGTGCCTGCATAATCACCCGTAAAAGCGCGCCCTGTGCGGTTTGCGCCTTTTACCCCTGGCGCCAATCCAACAATGGCGAGTTCGGCATTTTTATCGCCAAAGGCAGGTATGGGTGCATTGAAATAATGCGGATATTTTTGCTGATTCTGGGTGCGATATTGCACAAGGCGCGGGCAGATATGGCAATCATGCGGCGGGTCAGTGTGCTTTTCGTTATTTTCGGGCATCATTGATATATCATCATTGATTTTGGGTGATAAATTGTTTCACCGAATCGGCATCATTCATCACATCATGGCATCGCGTGGGGCGCTGCATTAAATCGCTCAAATAATCAGGCAATGTAGGTTCAATATTAATGGCTTGGGTGATGGTGTTAGGGAATTTGGCAGGGTGCGCGGTGGCAATCGCCATCACGGGTAAATCACCACCATATAATTTGGCGGCAGTAACGCCAATCATCGAATGGGGGTCAATAATCTCGCCTGTTTGTTGATAGGTTTTATTAATATCGGCACGGATTTCATCATCACTCATCGCATGGGCGCAAAATAATGTTTGCAATGATTTTTTGGCATTGTCAGGTAAATCAAGTCTGCCTGTTTGCTTAAATTGATGCATCAATGTTTCTAACATTGCACCATCGCGACCTAGTAATTCGTAAAGCAGACGTTCAAAATTGCTAGAAATTTGAATATCCATGCTGGGCGCAACCGAAGGAATAACGGGGCTGGTTTGCATGATTCCCGATTGCACGGTGCGCGCCAATATATCGTTACAATTACTGCCGATAATCAATTTTTGAATCGGTAAACCCATCTGTTTTGCCGCCCATGCTGCAAAAATATTACCAAAATTACCGCTTGGCACAGAAACAGCTATATCGCGCAAACCTAACCGCAAACTGCCATAGGCGTAATAAACAATCTGCGCCATAATGCGCGCCCAATTGATGGAATTAACGGCACAAAGATTTAAGCCATCACGAAAATCATGGTCAGCAAATAGGCTTTTCACAATATTTTGGCAATCATCAAAACTGCCATCAATCGCAATATTATAGACATTATCATTCAGCATGCTGGTCATTTGCGCTTCTTGCACTTTTGAAACCTTGCCTTTGGGGTGTAGCATAAAAATCCGCTGATTATGTTTGCCCGCCACCGCGCAAATGGCGGCACTGCCCGTATCGCCAGATGTTGCGCCAATGATATTGATGGTTTGGTTGCGTTTCTCTAAAATCGCATCAAATAGATTGCCTAAAAATTGCAAGGCGAAATCCTTAAATGCCAATGTTGGCCCGTGAAAAAGCTCCATCACAAAGAGCTGATTATCCAACTGCTTTAACGGCGCAATCGCCTGATGGCGAAAATCACGATAAGATTTCTGCGTTAGTGCGGCTAATTCATCATCGCTAAAAACATTGCCGATAAAAGGCTTTATCACCTCCGCCGCTAGCTGATGATAGGGCAGTGGCGCAAGGCTTTGCCATTTTGCTTCAGAAAAATGCGGCCATGTTTCGGGCAGATACAGCCCGCCATCATCGGCAAGCCCTTTTAGAACAACATCATCAAAATGCAGGGCTTGATGCGGTGAGTTTGAGTGATGACGGGTAGAATAATAACGCATGATATTTGTTCAAGAGATTTGTTTTAAGTTTAATTATTGCCACTATTTAATTATTGGTATTATGGGTGATTATCTCTTGAATTGCTAGTAAATCTTGCCATGCGCTTCGTTTTTTATCGGGCACGCGTAATAAAAAACTAGGATGCAGGCTGTTGATTAATGGCACAGATTTGCTCATAAAGCGGTTTTGATAATTAATGATTTTGTGAATTTTTGGTTTTTTATCATCAGCTATGTGATTACCCGCATGTAAGGCATTTGCCGTTACATTGCCGATTGCCATGATGATTTTTGGCTGAATGAATGATAGCATTTTTTCAAAAAACGGACGGCAAATTTCAATCTCATTATCGGTAAGATTGCGGTCACCGGGCGGTCGCCAATAAATAATATTGCTTAGCAAGCAATCCGAACGGCTTAATTGAATCGCTTTGAGCATTTTATCAAGCAATGCACCCGCCTCGCCCGAAAATAAGTCGCCATTAATCTCATCATTTTTGCTAGGCACATTGCCGATAATCATTAATTTAAAATTATCGGGATTGCCTTGATGATTGCTCTGGTGGGTAAGACAATGCGATGCGGTTTGCGCCAAAGGATGGTCGGTAAATGCGTTGATAGCGGTAATCAAATCTTGCCAATCATTGCATTTTTCGGCAATATTGGTGGCTTTTTCAATCAAAGCAAGCGAACCCGCAATGGCGGGTGGCGGTTGATGTGATGGCAGTGTGGATTGTAGATTTTGCGTGTTTGTTACATTAGTGCCTGATATATTATGTGGTGTGCTACTATTTGCCTGCGATATAATAATTTTAGTAGGCAGTGGTTTTTGGTACCAATCATGCGGTTGATTGCTAATCAGATTATCAGCGTCGCATAACATATGCCACTGTAATGCGCTTAAGATATTTTGTTCTGTTTTGTTTTTTGCTGTCTGTTGTTCAACCATCACTCAATCACCATAAATAAATCAATCATATCATAGCGTAAAATTAATAAAAAATGATAGTGATTTAGCTTGGTTTTTTTAATTTACCGCTTTTATTTTAAGATGATTATGACTATAATGCGTTATAGAATCTATCTGACAATGTAACGAGGGTTGATATGCGTTTTTATCCGAAACTTAAAAAAATCACGAATGCTATTTTTATAGGGGTTTTATCGCTATTTTTGCCCGCTATTGCTTTATCGGGCGTGGCATCGGCAGGCGAGCCAACACCATGGCAATTAGGGTTTCAAGATGCGGCATCGCCCGTTGCTGCGAAAATCTCGTTCTTGCATGATTATGTTGTGTTGCCCGTGATTGTGGTGATTACACTGCTTGTGATTGGCTTGCTTCTTTATATTGTTGTTCGCTTTTCAGAAAAAAACAATCCCACCCCATCAAAGCGCACCCATCATCGTAATTTAGAAATTATCTGGACTGTGATTCCAGTGATTATTTTGGTGGTTATTTTTGTGCCATCATTCGGGATTATGAAATTAGCGGAACGCGCCCCATCAGTTGATGTGACTCTGAAAGTAACGGGC
>JAHZMA010000039.1 GCA_022599575.1 Alphaproteobacteria bacterium
CGATTTCAAATGTTGATGGCATGGATGGCACAGCCGATGCGCGTTTTTATGGCACGAGCGAGTATGGCGCGCAAGAATTTGGTGGCACATTCGCGCTTGCCAGTGCAACTAGCTATTATTATGGCGCGTTCGGGGCGGCAAGTGTAGGCGGTAGTGGTGGTGGCGCTCCTGTCCCGCCTCCGTCATTTGAGCCTAGTAACATGGTTAGTATTAATCCGCTTGATACCGTAACAGTGATAAATCCGCAGGCGGTTAACATTCCATTAGATGGTGGTGGTGTTGCATATAGCTCGCTCACTTCTATCTCTGGCGATGCTGACGCAAACGATACTGACATAATAGCAACCTTACAAGGTTTAACAGTGATGCTTGATGATGTTAATCATTACACGCGCGCGAATGCGGATAATGGTTGGGATATCAGCGATTTGGATAATCTACAGATTGATAGGCAAATCACGGCATCACGCATCATAGATTCGGCTGTTACATTGGGGTTTGATGCTGATGGCACTATCACACGCGCAACTGTTCATGCCGATGAGGATTATATAAATGCGACTGTTGATAGAGGCACAATTTTCGGCTTTGCTTCGAATTATATGGCGTATGTGAGTTTTTATTCAGGAGGCAATGTTAACAATCTTGACCCTGATAGAACAACAGGCACGATTAGCTATCAGCAGGGTGCGATGATTGCGGGTATTGATATAGATGTGCGTCATATTCCTAGTGCTGGCAGGATGGCGTTTACTGGCAAAGGCGCAGGCATTTATGGCAATGCAACAACAGGCTATAACACGATATTTGATGTAAGTGCTGATGTTAATTTTGGTGACAGTAATGTAACAATCAGCACTCGCAACACATGCCAAGCAGGTAATTGCACGAATAATATGTTGAGCGCGCTTGATTTCAGCACAGGCACGCTATCTTACACGGGCAATAATATCAGTGGCAATGCCACCGCAGGCGATTTATCAGGCACGGTTGATGCGCGTTTCTATGGCAGTGCGGTGCAAGAATTTGGTGGTACATTCGCGCTAGCCGATTCACAGAGCTATTATTATGGCGCGTTTGGTGCAAAACGGGGTTATCAATTCTCTATTGATGCGCCAACAGTATTTAACTCTAATAATTTAACAGGCTTTAATGATACTGCGCGTAAAGGCACAACAAATAATGCCCTAAAAACCACTGCAGTGCAGATAACAAAACATAGCGATAACACAATCAGCAATGAAAGAATTCTTGGCGCTGTCGCTGAATTTACCTATGATGCAGATGGTGCTTTTAGCACTAATGGCTTTAACTTATATTATGCTGATAAAAGATACCGCACAACTGCTGGCGATGGCGAACAGGATAAAATTAATGATAGTTCGCCCGATGCTGGTGATGCTGATGCGCCTTATCGTTTTCAGTTAAGCAAAGAGAGTTCTTATTTCGGCTTTGCGCCCGCCCATATGGCATTGGTTGAATGGACATTGAGTAATGCTTATGGTGCTTACGGCTATGGTATCACTGGTTTTGAAACCACTGGTAATACTATTCCTAGCACTGGCACTCATGTTAGCTTCACGGGTAAAGGGGGAGGGCTATATTATTCTACTACCGCTGGTTATGGTACATTTTTTGATATAACCGCCAATGTTAATTTTGCCACCCGTGAAGTGGGTTTAGCCAGCGACAATACATGCAGGAACAGTGCTTCTTCTTGCCCGAAAGCCAATCAGCAGCCTCATCTTGATTTCACTGGCACATTAAATTATGCTTCTGGCACGAATAATATCACTGGTGCTATTGCCACCAAAGGCGATGCGACGAACACAAAACTAACAGGCACAGCTGATGCAAGATTTTACGGGCCATTGGCGCAAGAATTTGGTGGCACATTCAGCCTCAGCAATACAAATATAGGCTATGTCGGCTGGTTCGGGGCAACATATTATACAGCTTCTAGTGAAACGCTTACAACTGATGCAACACATATTGATAATTCGGACCCTGATAATCTGTTAACTATAACCGTGCCCACAATATTTAATGCGAATGGCTTAACAAGTTTTAGTGATGAAGCGCGCAAGGGCACAACGGGTAATGCGCTAAAAACAAGCACTGCGGTGCAGATGGTCAGAAATACAGCTGATAAAACAATCATCAATAGCAATATCACGGGGGCTGTTGCCGAATTTGATTATAGGCCCGATGGTGCTTTTAGTGGCTTAAGTGTCTATTTTGCTGATAAAAGATATAGAGTAACCGATACCAATGGCAATCAGCTTTATATTCAGATTGCGGGTGCTGTTGATGCTGGCTCTGCTGATGCGCCTTTTGCTATTGGGTTATACCGGTATGCGGACAGCTTTAAGCCTGATTATATGGCAGGTGTTTCATGGATATTAAGTAGGTTTGTTTCTGATGGTGTTGGCTATAGGAAGAGTTATGATGGTGTTGGCTATGCCACCACTGGTTATGAAACTATTGGCAGTAATATTCCTAAAACTGGTATTACTGTTAGGTTCACGGGCAAAGGACAAGGGCTGTATACTGATGCTAGCAGTAAGTTTCTGGATTATAGATACCCTGATATAACTGCCGATGTTAATTTTGCCACCCGCAAAGTGCTTTTAACAGGCGAGCATAATACGAGCTATGCCCACCTCAACTTCACTGGCACATTAAATTATGCGACAGGCACGAATATCCTCACTGGCACTATTGCCACCAAAGGCGATGCTGATAATGCAATATTATTAGGCACAGCCGATGCAAGATTTTACGGGCCATTGGCGCAAGAATTTGGCGGCACATTCAGCCTAACAAGTGATACCGCAGGCTATGTCGGCTGGTTCGGGGCGCAAAGATATGTTAGCCCGTTTAACACAACCAACACAGCACATGCCAATTTGCCAACCGATGTTCCTACCATACCAGAGGATAATACCAATACGCCTTATCCTGATTTTAATGAAGCATATGCAGGGGCGGTGGCTGATGCAGAAGATAAAGAATTTATTTTGCCCGTTGTGATGGGCGTTACAAGAATCGATACAAAAACTTATAGCCGTTTCTCACCCTTTATACCTTTTGGAGTATTCCCAGATAGCACGCAATCAGATGTTTCAAGATATGAAAATCCTGTTGTGAAATTTTCTTTTGATTCTACCAATCAATATAATATCAAAGATGTAACATTATATGTTGGTGATAAAGAATATGTTGGTCAAAGCAGTTCAATATATGGCAGAAGACATTACGCTAGCATTTCTGGTAGTGGCGGCACTAGTTCTGACCTAGATTTGAAGAATAACAATAATTGGTTTGGTGATTTTATACCGAAATATATGACAAGCATTTACTGGAACATAGAAGATGATAGCGCGCTTAATGGTTCTTCTAATGTTACGGCTAATGTAACGAAATTGCAGGGTTATGGCTTGGCTGGTATTGAAACCAGTGCGCGTGATATTCCCGCGCCTAATAGTGATGAAGGCACAGTCAGCTTTACGGGCAGGGGCGAAGCTTATAAAAGTGATGGTCGCTTTGATTCTCTGGTAGCGTTTTTAATCAGTGCGGATGTTAATTTTTATCAACGCACGGCACAATTTATGGGTGAAACCACGTTAAGAAGTAATAGTGATTGGGATTTCAGCACCCCAATGTTACGTTATTCTGCGTCTAATAATAATATCTCTGGTGATGTTACCGCCACCAATGGCGCAGTTGGTACGCTTGATGCACGTTTTTATGGCACAGGCACAGATGCGGGTGAAGAATTGGGCGGCACAATCATTTTGCAAACAGCAGATGGTGTTAATAGCTTGATTGGCGCATTCGGTACATCACGCGATTATACAAGCATTGGAATGTTTGCAACCAATGTTGCTGGCATACCAACAACATTTAACGCCAATAGTCTAACAAGCTTTAATGATGAAGCGCGTAAAGGCAATGGTGCAGGCACAAGCAATAATGCCTTAAAAATCAACAGCGCGGTTGAGCTAACCACAAATAGCACACTCACCAATAATAAAATCACGGATGCTGTGGTTGAGTTTGATTATCTTAGTAGCGGTAGTTTTCGTGATGGTGGGTTAACGATATATCTTGCTAGTAGAAAATATATCTCACTTGCCGATGGCTTTGGTGGGTCTAGTTCTATTGGTGGGCGTATGGTTGATTCTGGCACGGCAGATACGCCTGATGATGTTAGATTAGAAAGATTAAGTTCTATTATTGGTAACGGAAGCCATATGGCATTGGTTTCTTGGGAAATAGATGAAGATGATTATGATAGTTACGGTTATGGCTTTACGGGTTATGTAACAGATGATTCGGCTATTCCTGCAGGTGGTATTGCCACATTTAGCGGCAAGGGGCGCGGGCGATATTATGATAAAGAAGACTGGATTCCTATTAATTTTGATATAACAGCAGAGGTTGATTTTGGTGCTTACACTGTGAATTTAGCCAGCACAAAAACAGAAACCAATTACGGATGTTACCCACTTAATAGCATCATGAGTGATTGTCGTGATAACCTTAATTGGACGGGTGAATTAAGCTATGCGGCAGGCGTGAATGCCATTACGGGTGATATTGCAACCGCTGGCGATAATGAAAATGCAAAATTATCAGGCACTGCCGAAGCTAATTTTTATGGCACAGGTGCCAATGGCGCAAAAGAATTTGGTGGCACATTTAGCCTGCAAAATAATCACATAAGCTATATTGGCTTTTTCGGTGCTGTGCGGGGTTATATCGCTTCTAGTGGCATGGCTGACGCCATCAGCGTTACCACGCCACCAATCAATCAACATGGTTTAACAGGCTTTAATGATGTCGCAGGTCGCACTTCTGACCCGAATAACACTCCTACTGATAGCAATGATGATGTCGGCACAAGCGATCATGCTATCAAAGCCATCGGTGTTGAGATGATAAGGAATTTTGGGAATCAAACAATCATTAATAATAGAATTACTGATGCGGTGGCAGAATTTGATTATGATGCTACTTTCTTTCTTGCCGACAGGGGCGACTTTGCTGATACTGGTTTCAAATTCTATTTTGCGGATAAACAATATGAAGTAACCAATGGTTCGGGTAATGCTGGATCTGTTACTAGCAATACTGTTATCAGCAATATTGGTGACGCGCCTGATTATTTGTATTTTTTCAGACGAAGTACTGAGTTCGGCTTTACGCCAAACTATATGGCATTGGTTGAGTGGCATTTGAGGAAAGTGACTGCTTCTGATAGTAATTTGCCGATTGCGGGTTATGATGTTGAAGGCATTGCCATCACTGGTTTTGAAACCACCTCTATTCTTACCAATGCCACTATAAGCTTCACTGGCAAAGGGCGTGGAAAATATCAAAATGATACGTTATTTGCGGCTGATTCGCTTTATTTTAATATAACCGCCACTGTTTATTTTGGTGGCAGCAGTGGCAGTGTGAACCTAGCTAGCAGCAATAGCTGCAAGAGTTTCTTTGCCTTTAATTGCACGCAAGGAAGCAGTAGCCTGCGCCCTCACCTCGATTTTACGGGCACATTAAGCTATAATTCAGGCGCCAACATCCTTACTGGCGCTAATCTTAAAACCACAGGCGATGCTGATAATGCAAAATTATCAGGCATAGCCGATGCTCGATTTTATGGTGGCAACACGCAAGAATTAGGCGGCACATTCAACATGATTAATGGTGAGGCAAGTTATATCGGTTGGTTTGGCACTGAACGACCTTATCTCATCTCTAGCGAAACAGTTGCAACTGATGCGGTGATAGGTGGTAGTAACGTGCCAACAACATTTAATGCTAATAATCTAACAGGTTTTAATGATGATGCGCGTAAAGGCACAACCAATAATGCCCTAAAAATAGGTAGTGCAGTGGAGATGGGAATAAATAAGAATGATAAAACTATCATCGCTCATAAATTCACTGATGCTGTGGTTGAGTTTGATTATAAACCGAATGGCAATTTTACTGGTACTGATTTAACTCTATATTTTGCTGATAAAAAATATGAAACAACTGCTGGCAATGGTGGCCAGTATAGAATTGATTTCACGACAACTAGTGCGAATGATGGACGCACAATTGACTGGTTTGATTTAAGTAGAACTCTTTTTGGGTTTAATGCAAATTATATGGCAAGGGTTCATTGGCGAGACACACATCCGTGGACAGATAATTACTACTTTTTTGCTCATTCTATAGCTGGTTTTGAAACTACGGCTATTCCTAGCGCTGGCGCTACTATATTCACTGGTGACGGGCGCGGAACAGTTGTGATTGGCTCAAGCTCCTTTGATAGTTACTTTGGTGTTGTCGCTAATGTTGATTTTAGTAACCGTCATGTGACGTTTTCTAGCGAAAACACATGTGGTGATATTACTCAATACAATGCAGGTAATTGTGCGGGTGCTAATCTGCGAACACAATATAATTTCACTGGCACATTAAGCTATGATGCAGGCATAAACGCCCTTACTGGCAATGTTACAACCGCAGGCGATGATTTGGATTTTGATGCGCTTGATGGCACAGAATTAACAGGCACAGCTGATGCCCGCTTTTACGGACCTTTGGTAGAAGAATTTGGCGGCACATTTAGCCTCAGCAATGCAACATCAGGCTATATTGGCTTTTTTGGGGCGCAGCGGGGCTATATCATCTCTAGCGAAACACTGGCAACCACCCATGCTGATATGCCCACAACATTTAATGCCAATGGCTTAACAAGTTTTGATGACCCGAATCGCATTAGCAAAACGGGTAACGCTCTCAAAGCCACTGCAGTGCAGATAACCAGCAATAATACCGATAAAACAATCATCAATGATAAAATCACGGGTGCTGTAGTTGAGCTTAATTATGATGAGTATAGTATTTTTGCCAATAATGGTTTAACGTTATATTTTACTGATAAAAAATATAGTACACTCGGCACTATTAGTAGAGGTGCAAGGTATATTGGTGGCGGTAGTTATGATAGCGGTACTGCCGATGCACCCGCTTATTTTCAATTAGAAGCGCAAGTTGCTTATTTCGGCTTTACGCCTGATTATATGGCAAGGGTTTATTGGCAATTGGGCGAGGCTTCTTATGAGGCTTACGGTTTTGCCATCACGGGTTTTGAAACCAGTAATATTCCTATAACTGGCACGGCTGTTATATTCACTGGCAAGGGGCGTGGGCAATATTATTCTGCTACCGATAGCAATTACCTCTCTTTTAATGTAACTGCCAATGTTGATTTTACTGACCGCAAAGTAGAATTATCTAACACCAACACATGCAGTGATAACAATGATTGCGAAAACACTTTGCTACCTCACCTCAATTTCACTGGTACATTAAACTATGTTGCTGGCACGAACAATATCAGCGGTGCTATTGAAACTGCAGGCGATACTGATAACGCAAAATTAACAGGCACGGCTGATGCTAGATTTTATGGGCCGTCTACCGAAGAATTAGGCGGCACATTTAGAATGAATAATGCAGATGCAGGCTATGTTGGCTGGTTCGGGGCGAAGAAGTAATATCAAGGGGGCAAACCTAATCAGCTGATTGAAGCAGACCTAATCGGTTTGCACCCCGCGGGGTGTGTCTCTATCCCAGCTTGGCAATAGCATCAGCCACAGATATAAAATAGTGGATAGCACAAAAAATGCCGTGCAGAACCACCATATCTGACCGCTAGTATGGGCAAATAGCATAAAGCCAATCACCACACCTGCACCGCTTAACGCAAAAATATAAGGCGCACCGCTATCGTAAGTGCGGCGCAATGTAAGGCAGAAATTGATATAGGTGATAAAGCCAAGCCACACACTGCTAACGGGTGAGTGAATCTTGTACGACCAAATCACCGCATCAAGCGGCAGAATAAAGAAATTAGATAGAATAAGAATGAAAAGCTGAAACTTCCAAAATTCCTGTCGCCCCGATGCCCCACGCCATTGATGACGGTTACGAAAAACCATCGCAATAGCACTGAAAAAACTTATCTTTTGATGCGCCATATCCCGCTATATGCCCATATGCCTTGTTATTTTAGAATATCGGGTATGAATAAATCAATAATCGGCAGGCGTTTTAATGCAAAACTGCCATTGCCACCAATGGTGCAAGCAATCCCCATCACCAGCAATAATAACGGATATTCCCAACCGCCATTTTGATTGCTGAATAGCCAGCCATTGCCCAAATGCACAAATAGCGCACCCACTATAATCGGCAACGATAAAAACGCGGCAAGCCTTGTGTAAATGCCTAATATAATCAAGGCACCGCCGATTGTTTCGCCAAAAATCACAAAATAGCTGAGTAAGGGCGGCATGCCAAAGCTTTCGGCAAAATAGCTTACTGTGCCATCAATCGTGAAATCAAATATTTTTAATAGCAACCCATGGGCAAGCAACACTGCACCATAGCTCAACCGAATAAGAAAATAGGGGAATTCGTTTCGCATCATGCTTTCCTCTTTTATTGGCCTCTTTTGTTGGACTCTTTTGTTGGATAATATCATACTATCAGTTTTTACGGCATCATACAAGATAGCCAATTATTTTTTCTGGGTGTTTTTTCTGGGTAATTTTTTATTGTTGCATCGGCAAGGTTTTTGCGTTATGAATATCTAGCATAAATGAATGAGGTAGCAATATGCAGTCATTGATTGGATTGATTAGCTCGGTTATCGGGCTTTATATTTGGTGTATCATCGCTTATGCGGTGATAGGGTTGCTGTTTAGCTTTAATATTCTTAACCGCCAGAGTGATATTGCCTGCCGTATTTATGGTTTTTTGAACCAGATGGTAGAGCCAGCTTTGCGTCCGTTGCGCCGCATTATCCCCATGTTTGGCACAGTTGATATTACGCCTTTGGTGTTGATTTTAGCGTTGCAATTTTTGCAAAGCCTTATTTATGAATATGCTGGCAGGCTATTATGATGATACTTGCCCCCATGAATATTATTATTGCTCACCATCATTAGCTAAAGGATTCAATCATGAAACAACCCATCGCAAAAGTGAGGGGAATGCATGATTATGTCGGCACTGAATTTGCCCAAATGCAGACAGTGATAAATATTGCGGCGCATCAGGCACATCTTTACGGCTATCAAGGCATTACCACACCCATTTTAGAAAAGGCAGAATTATTTGCGCGCACCGCTGGCGAAGCAAGCGATGTGGTGATGAAAGAAATGTATCGCTTTACCGATCAAGGTGGTGAAGATTTGGCATTGCGCCCCGAAGGCACGGCATCGGTGGTGCGGGCAGTGATGAGTGAAGGCTTAACGCAAACCCTACCGCAAAAATTCTTTTATTCGGGTGCGATGTTCAGGCGCGAACGCCCGCAAAAAGGACGTTTGCGGCAATTTCATCAATGTGCGGTGGAATATATCGGTACGCAATCGCCTTTTGCTGATGCGGAAGTTATCATTTGCGGTTATCGCATTTTACAGCAATTGAATATTAGCGCGACATTAGAGATTAACACGCTAGGGCGGTATCAATCACGCGATTCATGGCGCGATGCGTTACGGGATTATTATAACGCGCATCGGGATAAATTATCACAAGCCAGTATCGATAGAATAGCGCGCAACCCGTTACGCATATTGGATAGCAAAGATGCAGGCGACCAAGCGATTAACAATAACGCACCATTATTTGAGGAATTTATCACTGATGAGGAACAAAATTTTTACAATCAGGTGAAAGCCTATCTTGATGAAGCTGGGCTAGAATATGTTGAAAATCCAAAATTGGTGCGCGGGCTTGATTATTATAACGATACCGCTTTTGAATTTATCTCGGACCAGATTGGCGCGCAAGGCACGGTGCTAGCAGGCGGGCGCTATGATGGTTTATCGGAAATGATTGGCGGGCCAAAGCATCTGCCATCGGTTGGTTGGGCATCGGGGGTTGAACGACTGATGCTATTGGCGGATTTTGGCAAGCTAAACATGCAGCGCAATATATTGGGGCTGATACCCGCAGGCGATGATAATATCAGCCATGCGGCTACCAATGCTGAAAAATTACGCATATCGGGGATTGCGGTTACCCTCATACCGAATGGGTCGATGAAGCAAAAATTCAACCGCGCCAATCAGTTGGGCTTGAAATATGTGCTGATTTGCGGCGATGATGAAATCAAGCAAAATGGCATGAAGCTAAAAAATATGCAAACGGGCGATGAGCAATTATTAACGCTTGATGCGCTTATCAAAAAATTCGCTCAATCTGATATGGGGCAGTCAGTTAATGTTTGAACAAAAATTACGACAAACCAAACAGCGCTATCAGGCAATTTCTGAAAAGCTAAATGCGGGCAATTTAACGCCGCCAGAAATGGCAGATTTGGGGCGTAGCCTATCGAAAATGGAAGTGATTATCGATAGGATTAACGCATATGAAAAATATCACGCCCAATTACAAGAAGCGATGTTGATGTTAGAAGATAAATCTTTAGATGCCGAGATGCGTGAATTGGCGGATGCTGAACAGCGTGATTGCCAGAAAAAATTGGAACAACTCACCCAAGAAATTAGATTTGAATTATTGCCCAAAGATGAAGCCGATGAGCGCAATGCGATTATAGAAATTCGTGCTGGCACAGGCGGTGACGAAGCGGCTTTGTTTGGCGGTGATTTATTTCGCATGTATGCACGCTATGCCGAGCTTCATGGCTGGCGGGTGGAGGTGATTCAAAGTAACGAAACTGGCATTGGTGGCTATAAAGAAATTATTGCCAGCATTAGCGGTAAAGATGTGTTTGCGCGCCTAAAATTTGAATCAGGTGTGCATCGGGTGCAGCGCGTGCCACAAACCGAAAGCAGTGGGCGGATTCATACCTCTGCCGCCACAGTGGCGATTTTACCCGAAGCCGAAGAGGTGGATATTAGCATCAGAACAGAAGATTTGCGAATTGACACCTATCGCGCACAAGGTGCTGGCGGGCAACATGTGAATACCACCGATAGCGCGGTAAGGATTACGCATATCCCCAGCGGAGTTGTGGTGCAATGCCAAGATGAAAAATCGCAACATAAAAATCGTGACCGTGCCATGAAAGTTCTAAAAGCAAGGCTTTACGATCAACAGCGCGAACAGTTGCGCGATGAACGCGCAGGCACGCGTAAAGCGCAGATTGGCAGTGGCGACCGTTCGGAACGGATTCGCACTTATAATTATCCGCAAGGGCGCGTTACCGACCACCGCATTGGCTTAACATTATACAAGCTAGATAAAATTCTGGCAGGTGAAGAATTAGATGAGATGATTGACGGATTGGTGAGTGAGCATCAGTTGAAATTACTCGCCACGCAGGAAACAGATGCGGATTGATGAGTGGCTAAGCCATGCCCAAAAGCAAATCATGGCGGCGGGTATAGTCGCTACACCGCAAGATGCAATATTAGAAGCGCGCTATTTATTACGCCGTTTCTTACAATGTCCGCAATCTTACATTTTTGCACATATTGATGCCACCATCGATGCGGCACAGTTACAACGACTAGATGAATGGTTGGCGCAACGCTGTAACGGCATGCCGCTTGCCTATTTATGCGGGCGGATAGAATTTTATGGGCAGGAATTTATCGTCAGCAACAATGTGTTAATTCCACGCCCCGATAGCGAAACATTGCTTGAATTGGCGCAAAGTTATTTTCCCGATAAAAACGCAGAATTGAATATTTTAGAATTGGCGGCGGGCAGTGGTGCTTTGGGGTTAAGCATGTTGAAGATTTATCAAAACGCACATTTGCTGATGGGTGATATATCACCAGCCGCATGCGATGTGATGCGCCAAAATACCAAGCTGATGGGGTTTGATGCCCGCACCACTATCATACAAAGCGATTGGCTGGCTGATATTGCGCCCGATAATAAAGCAAAAAAACGTGATTGCATCATCATCAATCCGCCTTATATCAGGCGCGATGATATTGCGGATTTGTCAGCATCGGTGCGCGCTTACGAACCGCATTTGGCGCTTGATGGTGGTGCTGATGGGCTTGATTGCTATCGGATTTTGAATACTGAATTACCGCCATTTTGCAACGCACAAACAATATTGGTAATGGAAATCGGGGCAGGGCAACAAAGCGATGTTATGGCAGTGATGGATAATTTCACTTTTCGGCATGGCAAGCAAGATTTGGCTGGGGTGATGCGCGCGCTATCATTTATAATTTCACCATAATGGCGCGTAAAAATAACGCATAAAAAATGACCTGCATCGGTAAAGATGCAGGCCTAGTTTAGCCTTGTGGTTTCGTCTGCAATCATAAAGATTGCGTCAATGGGAGGGGAGAGAGTGAAGGCTATGAAAATTTACGCATATTCAACCTGCTTTTCACCATGTTGGGGGGCGTTGCAATGTAGATTGATAGGAATACCGTTATAAAAGAAAAGTTTGGGTGCTTTTTTGTGCTTTTTGCCATCTGCTGTAAAATAATCGCTGATTTTCATCACATCGCAAGATTCATCATTGTCACCGATAAGAGTGATAACCAATGTGGTGCTATCGTATTTGGAACGGCGGAAAGTCATGTTAAGAGCGCTAACATTTTGTTTGAAATAAACGCGCTTAATTTCTGATACATGTTCAAAGCGATAGCCAGAGCCAATACCAAATGAGACAATACGACGAGAAGTAATATCTTGATTATAGTTACGAACGAGCATTTTCTTTCTCCTGTTGATAAAGTTGCATTGATGTTTTGCAGTTAATTTAATAAATTATTAACATATAGCAGAATATGATGCAAGCGTTTTTTAATAAAAAGTTAATAAATTGTGATATTTTATACCGAAATCAGTAAAAATCAGTAAAAATCATTAAAATTTGCTAAAAATAAGTAAAATTTTGCATAAAATCTGTGAAAAAACAGTCGAATCATTTCAAATAAGTAATATTTATTTAATATTTGTAAGCTGATTCGACTTGCTATTGACAAAGCCCGTTATTTCTGTCAAATTTTCTGACAACCCATCAAGGAGGGTGTGATGAAATATTTAGTGATATTATCGGCAATGATAGTTTTTATTGTGCCTAACATGGCAGTCGCGCAAAATGCTGATACCGCACAGCCTACACAGAAGAAAGCCCAGCGATTACCGCAACCAAAAGTTAAAAAATTCAAGAAACATTATGCAGAAATTGATACTGGTATTTTCTTGCAAGACGGTGCTAATAACGCGGAATATACAAGGATGGTGCGCGCCATTGCTACTGATGTTTTTGCCGAAAATGACAGAGATGATTTAGACGCCAGTAACGCGGACGCAGGATTAAAAGCACAAGAGTATTTTCGGCTTGCTTATGGGTATCATATGAATCAACAAATTTCATTTGAGCTTGCAACCACTGGTGTAGCGATTGAAAATATTTTTATCTTTGATGCTAAGAATGAAAATTCCTTGCGTAATTCATTTAACGATGTCAGTTATTATTCAATCAATATTCTTGAAGTTGCAGGAATTTATTATATTCCCTTTCGCGATGCTTTTAAGTTTACGCTTCGTGGCGGTTTTGGTTTTTATAAATGGCTTAGTGAAACCAGCCAGCCGCTTGCAGAAGAAGAGGCGGGTCAAAAATATTCAGGCAGCATAGTTGTGCTAGGTGTTGGTGCTGATATTAATGATGTGCATGTTGAATATCGGCTATATGATTTATCCTATATAGAAGTGTATAAAGGGCAGAAATATCAGCTTTATGATAATGTAGGCGTGCTTACAGTTGGCTATAAAATTAGGTTTTAGGTTGAATAGTAGCGGTGGGGACTCGTCGCAAAGTCCTGCACATATAGATTTTTCGTTTGCTTTTTTACCCCTAACCCTATATATATAAACCCATCGTTTGAATTGTTTTTCAGGCGTGGGTCTCATAACCCCTTTTTATTATAGTGTGGTTTGTCTAAAGCATGCACTGTTTTTCGTTACAATGGTGGTTATGGATTCCTAGCTACGAGGCAATTTCTAATAGTTTTTTATTACTGGAATTAAGGGATTTTCATGATGAAGAAATTTGCTGTTTATTTTATCACAATTCTATTTTTGTTTAATAATGCGGCTCACGCGCAACAAAGTGAAATATTAGAGAATGAGATAATTCTGGTAACTGTGTTTGGTATTCTTACAGGTGCTCTTGCCTATAAGACTTTTATAGACAAGGATGAAGAAACAGAGACAGAAGAAAAAGTTTCTTTTTTGGCTATAACGTCTGATGAGGATAGGCTTCAGCCTTACTGGAACCTGTATAATGATGGCAGCGATAATAAATTAGAAACTGGTATAAAGTTTAAATTCTAAATAGCGGTTTACTCACACCTCCACAACTCACACTAGCTTATATATTGAGTATAGCGGATTGCCTATACGATATTAAGGGCGAGGCCTGTATTTGCCTTGATTGCCGCCCTTCAACAATCCCCCACCATACTCAAAATTGAAATGGTGCGTGTCAGGGTGTGCAATATTAGCGGTGGCGCGTGTCTTGACTCCAAAAAAAAGGGTCTGTATCTTGCGATACAGACCCGAGGTTAGAGGGAGGTAAGTTAAGATGAAACTTAAAATTCTGTGGTTAGCAAGGTATCCGCAAAATGGTACCATTGGCTAAATGAAAACTTGGGGCATAAGCGATAGGCTGTTTGCCATCACGGTTAAAGAAATGTTTGAGATAAATCTCGTCACCAGCAACCCCAACGCGCACAATCAAATTGCGGTTATTTTCGGGGGCGCGGTAAAAACGCACATGTTCTTTAGTGATATGCGAATGAAAATGCACGTTGCGGACTTGCTCTGCACTATCCAATAGTCGGCCAGAGCCAATGCCAAAAAATAATGTTTTGCCGTAATTCATTTCTGCGAGTTGTAATGCCATAATCTTGTTCCTTTTTGAGTGAGTTGGTTATAACCGCCTCGTTAATAATAAGTTAATATATACAGGCGAAATGCGTATCTGTCAATAAAAAAGTTACTTTTTTTTAATATTTATATTAAAAAAAGTTAGTAAAATGTCATTATTTTTACAAAATCATTATTTTTCAATAGCTTATTAAATTGTAGAATTGTAAATAAAATATTAAGATACGCAAAAAAAGAGTCTTTTTTGTCGAATCAGCAAAAATATTATAAAATATTGTCAGCAATATTGAAAAAAATGCCAAAAATATAAAAAAAGACTTGCAAAAAAAGTAAATTTAGGTAGATTCAAACTACGGTAATAAAGAGATATGTTCCAGTGTTGGTAATTGTCTCGCAAAATATGAATGATATAAGATATAAATGATATTGTTATCCACATTTGCATTGCCTGTTTATTTCAAAAGTGATTCGGTTTAGCTTAATTTATAATGTGCTGAATATTTTGAATGGTTTAATAGAAAATTAATATTATAGGATTTATGTCAGCAAAATGAGCTATATGCCATAAATCTTTTTATCATGAGGCAATCTAACATGCGAACATCAAATCAAAGACGCTTTCAACGCGGTGGCCGCACCCAAAATCATAGCAGAAATACGAGCAGGCAATATAATCGTAATACCAGCTTTGAATCTAATGGCCCGAATATGCGCTTGCGTGGTACAGCACAGCAACTTGCTGAAAAATATCAGCAACATGCGCGCGATGCTGGCGCTAATGGCGATTTTGTGTTACGCGAGAATTATTTGCAACATGCCGAATATTATTATCGCATGTTTGAACCGCTAGACCAGCAAAATAATAACGCCGAGACGCAGAATGACGATGCTGATATGAATAGCGGTGATGCACAGGCTGATGGTGGGCAATCTAATGACGGTTATGACAATAGCGGTTATGAAAATAATGGTCGTGGTAATAGTAATTATTCCAATGGCAGGCAAGAAAATGGTGGTCAACCGCGTCAAAGGCGTAGAAGATGGGAAATGAGCGGTAATAACAGCAGTGAGCCTAGAAATGCACCGAATAACAGCCCTAACAATCCTTCTAGCAATCCTACTGGTAACGCTCCGAATAATAGCAGTGATGCTGATAATGGCGCACAAGATATAACGGGTGGTGATAATAATTCTGTTGCTACGGGAAACAGTCCAGCAAGCAATAATCCAGTCACTGCTAGAAAAACTGCTATTAGGAAACCAGCGGTTAGAAAAACCACCGCAAGCGAATCAAGCGACCCGTTTAATGGTGATATGCCTTCATTCTTAAACGTTGATGATAAATAAAATCATTCGCGCATAAAAGCCCCCAACCAAATATAAAGTCGCCAAATATAAAATCACAGATGCAAAAAAAGTGCCGCCATTTAGGCGACACTTTTGCAATCATTATGTTATTTAGACTATCAATCTAAGGCTATTTACCATCATTATTATTCATAATGAATGCGCCGATATAAGATTTATTGTCGTCCCTCATAGAAAATGTGCCGCCTAATTCTATCACACCGCCATATTCAATCGGCTGATTCTTATAACCAGATTGCTGATAAAAGCGTGCATCCATCGTGCCTACCATATCATCACTGCTAACATTGCCTTTAATGTTATTGGTGCGGTGCTCATAAGTCAAGTTGGTGGCAAAATCAAGTTGCGATAATGCCGTATCATCGCTGAGATCTTTGGTATCTCTTGTTGCTAATGCGATACTGCGGTTAGAAAACGCAACAGTTGCCACCACATCAAATGCGGTGGAAGCAATAGTGCCACCATTATCATATCTGCCATTGCCACCGCCAACAAATGCAACAGTATCGCCGTTTGGTATATCGCTACCTCGCATTTCAGTGCCAGTTACCATATAGCCATGTTGCGCGGTTTCAGTGCTATCTGTGCCAGTAGTGGCAAGGTCTTTACGCAAGCCCCATTCCACATAAATTGAATGAATTAATATAAAACCAAATGGTTCCATCGCTATCGCGAATCGCGCGGAATCATAGCCATCAGTGCCAGTAATTTTTCTGGATTGGGGGTTTGTGTTTGAACCATAACTTTGGACATATTGAAGTGCTATTTTTTTATTGGCAAGGTTTTCAACGTCATATTCATTGCCACCAACATAAAATACTGCATCAATATCTTGTTTGTAATAACTTAGAGAAGCGATTGAGTCCTGAATGTTCGAAATCACATTTGTGCGACTATCAGGGTTCGTCCCCCATGCCACACTATCACTGGCACGGCTATAAGTGCCACTATAATCCTGTTGCACTGCCAAAGCAGGTAAAATATAGTTACGTGTTGTATTTCCTTTACTATTAGCCACATCTTCATATCCAAAAAAATGTGCGAAACTCCCTTGATCGATATCGGGCCTATTATTTGTTTCAATCGTGCTAATGTCATTATCATTGCTGGGCAATGTAACCACTGGTGGCTGGGTGATACCAAAATAACTACCAGATGCCGCAAATGCGCCAATATAAGAAGAATCATCACTTTGCATGGCGAATGTGCCACCAAATTCCAACAATTCACCGGCCGAACTGTAAAAACGTGCATCACTGGCGCCTATCATGCCATTGGCGCCAGTGATGCCCGCGATGTTATTTTTACCGTCATCATAAGTTAAGATGCTGGTAAAATTAAGTTGAGGCAATGCAATATTATTATCATTTTTCACCGCACTGGTATTGCTGGTGGTTAATGTTATTTTTTGGTTGGCAAACTCAATAGC
>JAHZMA010000040.1 GCA_022599575.1 Alphaproteobacteria bacterium
CAAAAATTGTCGCTGGTAAGCAATTATGGAACTACGATAATTTGGAACCAAGTGAAAAGAAAATTATTTTATAAGTGAGCAAAATATAATGGCAAACAAAAAAGCAAAATTAGATAGAGATGTCAATCGTTTAGGAAATTCATTCGTTTTTCCGCCACATGTGATTGATGATATCCATATCAAATCAGAACTTGGTCGCTATAGAATGCGTGGCTTTTCTTTATTCAAAAAGATACCGCATTGGGATGATTTAACATTCTTGCCCGGCACCCTCACCCGTTTTGTGATTGAAGGTTATCGCGAAAAATGTATTACCAAAACTGTGATTGGTCCAAGAGCTAAAAAACCAATAGAATTGGATATTCCAGTCTATGTAACAGGCATGAGCTTTGGCGCATTATCTTACGAAGCAAAAACGGCTTTGGCACGTGGCGCAACAATGGCTGGCACTGCCACATGTTCTGGTGAAGGCGGTATGATTCCCGATGAACGCCGCTATAGCTCAAAATGGTTTTACCAATGTATTCAATCGCGTTACGGCTTTAATCCGCATCATTTGATGCTGGCTGATGGGTGCGAATTTTTCATCGGGCAAGGCTGTAAAGTTGGTTTAGGCGGTCACTTGATGGGGCAAAAAGTTACCGACCAAGTTGCCGAAATGCGTAGCTTACCTGCGGGGATTGATCAACGCTCACCTGCGCGTCATCCTGATTGGCTTGGACCAGATGATTTGGCGTTAAAAATTCAAGAAATTCGTGAAGCGACCGATTGGCAAATTCCGATTCAATTAAAATTGGGGGCGGCACGCGTTTATGATGATGTTCGCATGGCAGTAAAATGCGACCCTGATAGTATCTATATTGATGGTATGGAAGGTGGCACGGGTGCAGGACCGCATCTGGCGACTGAAGATACGGGTGTGCCGGGTATGGCGGCGATTCGCCAAGCGCGTAAAGCGATTGATGATTTGGGCAAAACTGGCGATATTACTCTTATCTATGCGGGCGGTATTCGTAATGGTGCTGATGTGGCAAAAGCCATCGCATTAGGTGCTGATGCCATTGCATTAGGGCATTCTGTGATGATGGCACTCAACTGCAATAAAGATATTGAGGCAGCCAATTACCCAGAAGAAATGGGTGTTGAGCCCGGCTATTGCTATCATTGCCATACGGGGCGTTGCCCCGTCGGCGTTGCCACGCAAGACCCTGTATTACGTAAGCGGTTAAATCCAGATGAGGCGGCCGAACGTGTCTATAACTTCTTGCATACATTAACAATCGAAGCACAATTATTTGCCCGTGCATGCGGTAAAACCAATATTCATTCGTTAGAGCCTGAAGATTTAGGCGCGCTTACTATGGAAGCATCAGCAATTGCTGGTGTGCCATTGGCAGGCACCAATCATACGGTTGGTATTGAAGATTATCATCATCTATAAGGAGTAGAGTAACATGGCTGGAACAGTATATCGTGGCTCGGAAATTAAGAGTGTGGACCAATTTATCACAGATAAAGAAGGTTTAGAAAGCGAACGCGAAAAAGAAATCGGACAACATATCGGTTACCGTTATGATGTTAATCTTGTGCCTGATTATAAACGCATCACCCCATTTTTGCAGAAATATATGGAAACAATGGGTTGGGACGATTTAAATTGGCTGGAAGATATTCATATGGGCTATGAAGATGGCAAGCCAGCAGTGTTTGATAGAAATATCAATGGTTGGGTGCGAATTCCCGATTCTATTTCTCTACCCAATAATCAACAAGATAGAGATATGGTGGCACGTGAATTGCTCATCAAATTTCAAATGTCGCAAGCGCATCCGTTAATTAAATTACGGCAGGCATATGTGAAAAGATGATTTTAGTTGAAACATATCGACTTGTGACAAGAAATATGATAATCTTGAAGTAATGATAAGTTGGAAAGGATGGTAGAATTAGCATGAATGATATGGCGCATGTTTATAAAATGCAATCATCGTTTTTAGCATGGCAGTGTAAAACGCGTCAATATATGGTGCGCGAACAAGGTGGCAAACCAGATGATGCCATTATGCCACAACTTTGCTTGTCCACAAAAAACAATGAAACAAAACCATTGGGTTATATTATAACGGTCTTGAATAAATCTGTCAGCCATAGTAAACTGCCAGAGATGAAACATATTGCTCGCCATACCAACGACCCCGCGCAAAGGCGCGAAAAAGCCTTAAAGTTTTTGGGCGAATATTACTATCAATATAGTAATGAATTTTCCGATTGCCTAACCGCAACATTTCAACAAATGACAAAACAAATTCAGACCTTGCTGGATGTTGGTAAATGTATCTTAAAGTTTGATGCATCACATATATCATACCAATTACCGTGCAAGGTTAATAGATTGCAACATGGAGACGCATATTTTGCGACAACATGGTGGCATAATTTTTTATTCAATCCAAACTTAAGCGCAGATACGGTGGTGGTGGCGTTTCAACCCAATTGGGAAGAAGCCAAAACCAATCAACCGATAGAAGTTGCTGAGGTGGAAGATTGGTAAAAATAATGTGGTAATGATTGTGAAAATCGCAATGGTTACACATAACATAAACGATATGATGAGGAGTTAATAATGACCGTAACGTTTAAACATTTAATTAAAGCAGTAGCAATTGTCGCTGTTTTGATTGGCATATCCGCCTGCAACAAAGCAGATGATAATGCAACATCAGAAAGTGATGACCCGATTTTAATTGTCCAAAACAACTGGACAAGTCAGTTGGTGTTATCAAATGTGGTTGGAAAAGTGCTAGAAGATATGGGGTATAATGTAGAATATGTGCCTTCTGATTCACAGTTGCAATTTTCTGCCATTGCCAATGGCGATATGCATTTTCAAGTGGAAGCTTGGGAAGGTTCTATGAAAGATGCATTCGAAAAGGCAGTTGCTGAAGAAGGCATGGTTGATGCTGGCACACATGATGCGGTAACCCGTGAAGAATGGTGGGTACCAGCTTATGTGTTAGAAGTTTGCCCAGATCTTCCAGATTGGAAAGCATTAGATGCCTGTGCAGAGAAATTTGCAACAGCTGAAACATCTCCTAAGGGACGTTTCGTTGGTCCACCTGCTGATTGGGGTAAAAACTATTCGGCACGGATTGAAGCCTTGCAAATGAATTTTCAAGCTATCAATGTTGGTCAAGCGGCAACATTATGGGCAGAATTAGATGCGGCATTTGACCGTCAAGAGCCTATCGTGTTGTTTAATTGGACACCAAACTATATTGAATCAAAATATCCGGGCGGTGCATTTATTGATTTTCCAGAACCAGAACCAGCATGTTTTAACGATGCTTCATGGGGACCAAATCCAGATGCAACAGGCGATTGTGGCGCAACCCACGGTGGTTG
>JAHZMA010000041.1 GCA_022599575.1 Alphaproteobacteria bacterium
AATGGTAAGCCCACGTAAAATATATAAAAAAGCCAATGTAACAATGAAAGAGGGCAAGCCCGTTTTCACCACAATATAGCCATTCAAACAGCCAATCGCCATACAGGTTGTGAAAGCAATCATGATGGCAAGCCACATCGGTAAATCAAACGTGACCCCCATTAAGGCAATAATAATACCAGCAAAACCAATCATCGACCCAACCGATAAATCAAACTCACCCGCAATCATTAACAAACATGCCCCTACGGCAATAATCGCAAATTGCGCTGAAACAATGCCCCAATTCAAAATACCTTCCGAATAAAACATACCCGAATCGCGTGCAATGGATAGAAAAAACATAAATACTAAAATAACACCACAAATTGACCCTAATTCAGGGCGCATCATCATTTTACGTAATTTTGAAAATTCCTGCACGCGTTCGTCTGGTGCGGTTTCACTTTTTGCTTTGGCATCAGGTGTAATTTTGTTTTCTTTTGGCATCCCTTATCTCCTTTTTACTTGCTTTAAAACAACAACAAGGTTACTCCATGAAGAAGTAACCTTGTATCACAGTTCAACTGTATGTCATCAAACTACCGATATTCACCAGCATATTTTTCAACCAAACCTAATGCGTCTTTTGTTATAAAGCCTGGACCTGAATTGATATTATTACCGGGTAACACGCCATAACGCTTATAATTTACCAATACAATCACAGGCAAATAAGCTTGTAGGAATGGCTGTTGATCGATACCCCATTGAATGGTGCCATCTTTAATACCTTTTACAATTTCGGTGCCTAAATCAAAGGTGCCGAAATAGATAGAACCCGCCATGCCATTTTCTTTTAAGGCTTGGATTGTTGGGTCGGCAGATGTTGGGCCTAATGTTAGGATACCATCAGTTTTAGGGTTCGCTTTTAAATAAGCTTTCACCTTATTTTTGATTTCAGCAGGATCTTGCCCTGAATCAATCATTGATTTGCCTAATTTCACGCCTAAACCATCAGCAAAGCCGCGGCAACGTTCTGCCACAACTGGATTTGAAATAACGTGATTCACGCATAAGAATGATTTAACACCATCACGTTTCGCACGTTTACCAGCCGCTAAGCCAGCATCATATTCAGGTTGCCCAACATACATTAATGCGCCAACATCAGCAGCTTGTTCTGGCGTGCCTGAATTCATGATAATCACAGGGATACCTTTATCAACTGCCCGTTTAATCGGACCGCTTAACACAGAAGGGTCTGCCAATGTGGTGATAATGCCCGCAGGATTAGACGCAGCGGCTTGATCAATCAAACGCGCCATATCGCCAATATCGCCTGTAGGCGGATTGCGATATTCAACTTTCGCACCCACTTGTTTACCTGCGAGTTTCAACGCATTTTTAATTGTATTCCACCATGAATCTGAATCAGGTGCATGGCTAATTAAAATGATGCGCTCATTTTTAGCTTGTGCGATTGGTGTTAACATTGCAACACTCATCACAGCCGCTAAAATAATTACAGCTATTTTTTTCATTTACTAAACTCCTAGTAATAAGTAATTATTATAGACTTAAAATTCAGAAATATCACATTTCTATTCCAAGTATTTAAAAATCTAACATAAAAAAAAATATTTTGCAAGCGATTGCAAAAATTAAAAAAAGGCTTAACACGTAATTTATGAATATTGAGTAACACTATAATAGCATTACAGGTTTTATCGTAATATGATTGACTTGCTATTATTGTTTTGCCATATTGCGAACATTGTTGATGGGCAATTTAATATATAGGAGAATAAAATGAAACTTGTTAGATACGCACTAAATGGTGTGGAAAAGCCAGCGATTGTTGATGCTGATGGTAAAATCCGTGATTTATCATCACATATTGCCGATATTGATGGTAAATTGCTAAGCGATTTGACTGTGCTTGATGGAATTGATATTCAAAAATTGCCAATAATCTCTGATAAATTTCGGTTCGCACCTTGCGTGAGTGGCACGGGAAAATTCATTTGTATCGGCTTAAACTATTCTGACCATGCCGCCGAAACTGGCAAGGAACTGCCAACAGAACCGCTTATTTTTATGAAAGCCAGCTCCGCAATTTGTGGCGCGTATGATAATGTGCTGATTCCGCGTGATTCGGTAAAGACTGATTGGGAGGTTGAGCTAGGTGTTGTGATTAGCAAGCCCGCAAAATATGTTTCCGAACAAGAGGCTTTAGATTATGTAGCAGGCTATTGTGTAGTGAATGATGTTTCCGAACGTGAATTCCAAGCAGAACGTGCAGGGCAATGGACAAAAGGCAAATCATGCGATACATTTGGGCCGATTGGGCCGTATCTTGTTACCAAAGATGAAATTGCTGACCCACAAAATCTTAAAATGTGGCTAGAAGTGAATGGCAAAAAATATCAAGATGGCTCTACCGCAACCATGGTTTATGGCGTGGCTTTTTTGGTTTCTTATCTAAGCCAATTTATGACCCTGCACCCATGCGATATCATTTCAACGGGCACGCCATCTGGGGTTGGTATGGGCATGAACCCACCTAAATTCCTAAAAGATGGTGATATTGTACGGTTGGGCATTGAAGGATTAGGCGAACAGCAACAAACATTCATTGCAACGCCATAAGGTGCAATCAGGCGGTGCAAGCCCCGCACCTCCTCACGCGCACCTCATCAAAATTGCGGAATGTCGCTATCAAGCCCGCGCGGGATATTTTTTGCCGTATCATACATCGGCAGAGATACCAATTTCGCCGCCTGCATCGTGCCATCATAGCAGCGCACCGATATATTGCTTTCATTCGCATGAAGCGCATCTTGCAACCGCACAATCGCAACGCCTGTTTGCAAAAACGGACTCCACGACCCTGCCGTTACATGCCCTATCCGCATCTGTTGTTCGCCTGCACATAAATCGCCATTAATACGTGGTTCACCACCTGTACATTGTAGCCCCCATAGCAATGGTTGTTTATCAGCCTCATCAAGATTTTTCAGCGCATCACTGCCAATAAAATCCGCGCCCTCTAATTTGATAAACGCCCCCAAACCTGCCTGATAGGGATTCATGGTTTCATCCATATCAGAGATATTATTCAAAATCCCTGCTTCGATACGGCGCGCATCTAACGAATCCAAACCAATCAATCTCATATTAAATTCTTTGCCTGCTTCTATCATATCTTGCCATAATTTTTCACCATCAAGCGGGGCTAAATCGGGGCGGGTGTAAAATTCAAAGCCCATCTCTGCGGTATAGCCTGTGCGCGAAACAATAATCGGTTGCCCGTTAACACTGGCTTGTGCAACGCCGTAATAGCCAAATGGTTCAGGCATACCAGCATCGCAAATTTTGGCGAGCATATCCATCGCGCGTGGCCCTTGCACTTGCGTTACCCATGAATTTGGGTCTGTGATGGTAACATCCATGCCTTGCGCATGGGCGATAAACCATGCAAAAACCTGCCCTTCGGCTTGCACATACCAAAACTTATCTTCTGCCAAACGCATTAAAATACCATCGCATAAAAAGCCCCCATTGGGGTAAAGCAGCAAACCATAAGCGGCGCGCCCTATTCTCAATTTTGAGACATCACGGGCGAATAATTTGTTGCAGAATTTTTCGGCATCAGCGCCGCTAATTTCGGTGGGGCGCTCCCCAGTATCAAAAATAGTGAGTCCTGTACGTAACGCTTTATAGCCATCATGCCTATCAATATTCTGTGTAACGGGCATCAGCCTGCCATTATAAACTGTGTAATGTGCGCCATTTTCGCGAAAAAACCGATGGTAAGGCGAGCGCAATAAACCGTAATCCCAACCCGCTTCTTCAAAATCTGCCACCACGATTCTAGCAAAATTATCCATATTCTTTCTCCCTGCTATTTGATATTTTTATTGTTTAGCATAACAGTGATGCGAGAATCAAGAATAGCTTAAGGATATAAGATATTTTCTAATTTCAGCCGTTGCACTTTACCCGATGGCCCTTTTGGCAATTCAGTCATCATATGAATTTTTGACGGGGCTTTGAATTTGCCACATTGCTGGGTAAGATAATCCATGAATTTATTACAATCAAAATTATCATTATCTTCGGTAACAATCGCCACCTCAACAATTTGCCCATATGCCCTATCTTCTTTACCAAATGCCGCCGCTTCAATGATTTCAGGAAATGCCAGCATCATATCATCAATTTCGCGCGGTGCGATATTTTCACCACCTTTGATAATCAACTCTTTAGCGCGCCCCGTTATAAAGAAATAACCATCATCATCTTGCTTGCCTAAATCCCCCGTTTTCAGCCAGCCATCAGCGGTAAAACTGCTTTGCGTGGCTTCGGGATTTTTCAGATAATAGCCCATCACATTATCGCCTTTTACCGCAATCTCGCCTTCTTGATTGCGTGGCATCTCTTTGCCTTGTTCATCAATAATTTTCACCTGATTGCCAAATGCGATACCCGGCGAACCCGTTTTACGCGGTTTTGGTGGCAATGGATTAGATAAAATTTGCGCGGCTGTTTCGCTTAACCCCATAGTTTCAACAATATCAACCTTGAATTTTTGTTCAAAATCACGTTGCAGGCTTGGCGCAAGCGCAGAAGATGCCGACCGCCCAAACCGCACCGATTCACTCTTGTGATTATCAAAATTTTTATAAGCCTCATCATGCGTTAAATAGGCAATTTGCGTTGGCACAAGCGAAAACCATGTGCATTGATGCTGGTGAATCAGCTCCCAGAATTTCTTGACCGAGAATTTTTTATCAAAAACCGAACCACCGCCTGATAATAATGGCGCAAGCAGCGTAACGCAAAAGCCATTGATATGGTATAAAGGCAAAGAGCATAAAGCCTTATCATTAGCAGTTAATTCATGCGCTAGCACCGTGTTATGCGCGCCTGCCAGCAGATTTTTATGGCTGAGCACCACGCCTTTCGGTACGCCCGTTGTGCCAGAAGTGTAAATCAGCAAACCATCATCATCTGGGCTGATGGTGTCAAAATTGTTGGTTTCAGAACCTTGTTGGATGATTTCGCGCCAAATGGCATCATAGCGCATGAGTGGGCACAGGTTGCTAGATGCTTGCTTCGCCGATGTAACCAACGCCTCACTATCCGCATCGGTGATAATCAATACAGTTTCGGAATGTTCTACTACATATGATATTACTTTCTCACCCGAAACAAGATTGATTGCCACTATCCTAAAGCCACCATATAACGCGCCCAAAATTACCAAACAAGAATCAAGGCTATTGCACATTGCAAAACCGATAGATTGCCCTTTTTTGATATTTTTTCGCTGAAAAAATTGTGTCACTTGTCGGGCTTTTTGCTGTAATTCGCGATATGTTATTTGCGTGTTGTTACAGGCATCTTCAAAGCATATTTTATCGGGCGTGCTGGTGGCGTAATAATCAATAATTTCTCTTATGTTTTTTTGATCTAACATATCAGTACACGCTCCCTTTATATGTTGTTACTGTGTTGCTTGCCAGTAATCAGCAAAAATATCTTGCAATTCTGGTATTTTTTCATCAATAGGATGTACAATTTTGGTGATATTCATAAAATGCCGATAATGTAAATTATCATCTAGCACATTGCCACCCCAACTGCCGCACCCCATAGAAAGTGAAAATTTCATCCCATTATTGAATGAACCACCCGTTGCAAAACAATGCGCCTGATTAACAATCACACGACATGTCGGCATGGTCTTGCCAAGTTCAATCGCGCGTTCGGGCTTGTTGGTATGTAACCCTAAAGAATGCCCTGCCCCTTGAATGTAAAGATGCCGTTTGGCAATATCTGTTGCCTCATCAAAATCCTTTGCTTTATAGATTGATAACACCAACGCCATTTTCTCTTTTGCCATCGGCGCATCAGTTTCTAAAATATCTTCGGGCGCAACCAAAAATTTCGCCTGCTTGGCATTTGTAAAACCACAAGCATCGCAAACCTTATCAATATCTTGTGCCATCATAAAACGGTTAAGCTGACCATCTTGGCGTAATGTATTTTGTAATATTTTCACCTCATCTGGGTTGCAAATATAACCGCCCGCTTGTTGCAAGGCTTGTAGTGCCGCATCGTAAATCTCTGCCACTAATATCACGCCATTTTCTGATGAGCATGAGGTGGCATTATCAAATGTTTTAGAGGCGGCAATCTTTTGCGCCGCAGCGGTAAGGTCAGCCGTTTCATCAATGATGGTGCAAACATTGCCCGAACCCACGCCAAAGGCAGGTGTGCCCGATTGATAAGCGCGTTTGATATTATTTTGCGAACCCGTCGCCACCACAACATCTACTGTTTCAAGCAGGCTTTGCGTTAATTCTTTACTGGGCGGTAATGGCAGCATCTGCACCAAATCGGGGTTAAGATTGATTTTTTTCAATTCCTGATGGATATAGCCAATGAGTTTCTGGCACACCCCGCCACCTTTGGGTGAAGGTGATATAATGATGGCATTGCCCGTTGCCAGCGCATTGGCGATATTATTGGTGGGCGTTGCCACTGGGTTGGTTGAAGGCACAATCGCGCCAACCACCCCTACCGCACGCGCAATTTGGGTGATGCCCGTTGCCTGATTTTCTGCAATCACCCCATAGGTTTTGGCGTCTAAAATATCGCGCAATAGCCCCAAGGTTTTTCTGTGATTTTTGGTAATTTTATCCGCTACATTGCCAAGCCCTGTTTCTTGCACGGCTTGCATCGATAATTCTTTATTTCTGTTTTCTTCCATCAATGCCCAACAGACCGCCTTTGCCGCCATATGATATGTTGCTTGGCTACCATTGCGCTCATAATCTGCCTGCGCTTTACGCGCTTTATTCACTAAATCATCAATGATATTGGTCATAGCTTTATCTTCTCACAATAATGGCTTATATACCTGCCAATCATGCAAATATATAAGCCATTTTAAGTTAGTTAGTTTTTACTTTTTCAAATCTTTTAACAAGATTTTCAAGTAATCTTCTCTTTCTTTCCACATCGCAATCACTTCATCACGCGTCATAATCCGCACTGGCGAACCACCAGCACTCATTTGTTTTGCAACACGTGCATTTTTGAAGATTTCAGGGAAAGTTGCAGATAATTTATCAATCACTGCTTTAGGCGTGCCTTTAGGCACCATGATGCCACGGAAATTAACTGATGAATCATCAACTTTAATTTTTTGCTCTAACAAAGTTGGCACATCAGGCAAAAACTCTGTGTTCCGCTTCAAATCAGCAACACCGATAATGATAACAGAACCAGCTTCACGCGCCCGATACGCATCAGATAGATTGTTGATACCAGCCAATACATTGCCTGCAATCACATCTTTCATCGCACCAGCACCACCGCCAGCATTTGGAATATATTGGATTTTAATTTTAGCTTCTTTTTCAATTTGCAAAGCCGCAATATGGTGTCCAACAAGT
>JAHZMA010000042.1 GCA_022599575.1 Alphaproteobacteria bacterium
AATAGATATTATTATTTATTTGTAAAATATTACTAATACTGTGAAATAAAATATCCATTTTTGTGGTTAAAGTAATGCCATTCACCGCATTATTAATATGGGGAGTGCGACATTTTGTAGGCGTTTAACACAAAAACCGTGCGTGTTGTGAGATTCGTCAACACAAAAACCGTGCGTGTTTGCGATACATTATTAATATGGGGGGCTTTGCGGATTTGATTCTATATATCAAGGGGGGTGCGGCTTCACTTCTCGGTGGGCAGGGCAGAGCCGCCCACCTTGTGAAGACCCCCCTTGATAATCCCCCCGCTGTGCTTAATACATAAGGTGGTGTGAGTTTCAGTTACTCAACATTGGCATCGTGCATGCCGTAAAAATCTCTTGACATTTCTCTCCCCTATCTTATATAATAACCTTATCGTTTGGAAAGTTTTCGAGCGTGGGGCTTTACAACCTCTTGATATAATTCGGTTGCATCAACCGATATTTGACGCGATTTTCGTTACATTTTAATTTGCGTCAAGGATGCACCATCTCAGTTTTGGCTGGGAAGCGGTGCTATATGTCCAAGCGTTTCGATGCCAAAAAGCGTCGCGCCGTTTTTAATTATATCGACGGTTGTAAATTCCCAGCTACTAGAGTTTTCTAGTAGCTTTTTTGTTGATGCCTTAAAATATCCGCGCATTGATGAAACGCTTATTTGATTCGTAACCGCTAATATAAGAAAGACGGCGCGACTTCACCCTTCATTATTTATGATGCATCACTTGTGATGAGGGGTGTTTTTTGACTCGATGGCGTTGCGTGTTGTTAGATTCGTCAATATTAGCGGAGGTGCGTGTTGCGATACATTAATTATGGGGGGCTTTGCGGATTTGATTCTATATATCAAGGGGGGTGCGATGTGGCTTCTCGATGCGCGCTTGCTCAATATGAGTCAGAATAGGCAATCGGGTAAATCTAAAATTCGCAAAATATATTTTGCGAATAAGATTTGCCTAGATTGCCCCCCTTGATAATCCCCCCGCTGTGCTTAATACCCATACCTAGCGTGTCGCTAGATTACTTAAAAATAGCGGTGGAGTGTGGCTCGGTTATTCAATATAAAAGCAGTGCGCGCCCTTACTCCAACTCAAACATCACCTCGTTGCGGCGGAGAAACCATATCATCATCGGGCTGTTATAAAACGCATAAAACGGATTATCAATAAAAGCGATGTTATTATCGCGCAAATATGCCCGTAATTTTTCGGTGTTTGTATCCATATTTTCATCACTGCGCCTGCCGTAAAATTCCAACACTGCCACGCGGCGCGGCGTGGTTTCTATCAGCTGTAAATCAGCATTTTCGGGGTTAGGCAAATCGGCAAGCGAGAATTTTTCAGGCATATAAAAAGCAATCTTCCATTCATCAGTTTCTGCATTACCAGCAACCGCCTGTTGCGAGACTGGCGCGGTCATCTCAATTTTCTGCCCCGTCTGATTATCGCCGCCAATATAGCCGAATAAATCCCTAAACGCATCACTAGGCGCTTGATAACGCGAACCCGTTTTGGTGATTTGCAACAACACCAAAGGTTGATAATCGCGAATTTCAACTTCGCCATCACGGCTGACCGTCTGATATGATATTTGTTCTACCGCCATTGCAACCCCCACATGACTGAATATAATGCCCACCAATGTGAACGCCAGCACGCGTAACCTGATTTTAGATATTTTTGTAATCATTTTCATTCCACCTCATGCTGGTGATGCTACCATAACGCGCAATAAAATTAAACTAAAAAAGGGGCAATCGAAGCGCATCTTGCCGTTAATGCGGTTTGAGCATTAACGGCTTTAGATGCACTGGATTGCCTATTCTGACTCGTATTGAGCAAACTAACAACACGCACCTTATGAGTATTAAACACAGCGGGGGGGCATGGAGGGGGCGAGGCTTTACCGCCATTGGTAACAAGGAAGAGCCTTGCTAATTCTTATGTAAAGCAAGAGGGAATGACGGGTTGGGTGCGTGTTGTTGGATTACTCAATATTTGCGATTGTGTGAGTTGCTTATTACTCAATACAAAAATCATGCGTGTCTCGGTTATTTGAAGCTAATGTATATTTAAAGTAAGTCAATTTTATTTTTTAGCGTAAAACATTTTCTTATCATATTGTTTTTCCATTAAAAAACCCTATTATTCAGAAGGGATGGCAACGACCTACTCTCCCGCACGCTTAAGCGGCAGTACCATCGGCGCTGGAGGTTTTCACTGGTGAGTTCGGTATGGGATCGAGTGTTATGCCCTCCGCTAGAGCCACCACCCCATCTGATTAATAGGGTAGGATTAAGTGAATAAATGTTTATTTATATTTGTTTTATGAATGCACTAAACATTAATGTTAATCAATTAACATCTCGGTGTTAGGCACTGTTTGCGAATTATTGGATTATAAAAAGCCAATTAGGCAATTAGTATCGGTAAGCTTCATACATTACTGCACTTCCACACCCGACCTATCAACGTGATAGTCTTTCACGGCCTTATTGCGAAACCTCGTTTTGAGGCAGGTTTCCCGCTTAGATGCTTTCAGCGGTTATCCTTTCCATACATAGCTACCCTGCTATGCCACTGGCGTGACAACAGGTCCACCAGAGGTATGTCCACCCCGGTCCT
>JAHZMA010000043.1 GCA_022599575.1 Alphaproteobacteria bacterium
AGATTGTTGATACCAGCCAATACATTGCCTGCAATCACATCTTTCATCGCACCAGCACCACCGCCAGCATTTGGAATATATTGGATTTTAATTTTAGCTTCTTTTTCAATTTGCAAAGCCGCAATATGGTGTCCAACAAGTTTGCCTGCACCTGATACAGTCAATTTACCCGGATTTTTCTTGGCATAAGCCACAAAATCTTTCATATTTTTGAATTTGCTATCTTTACCAACCACAATCACAGCAGGGTCTGCGCCCCAATTCGCAATTGGCTCAAAGCTTGTCCGCGAATATTTAACGCCACCATTGATCGCTTGTGCAATGAAATGCGGTACATTATAAGCACCCATCACATAGCCATCATTATCAGCTTCAGTTGCAAGCCAGTTCCAGCCAACACGACCGCCAGCACCCGGCTTATTAACGATAACAATCGGTTGCCCTAAATATGTGTCGTTGCCCGATACCATCGTAACGATACGTGCTTGGAAATCGGTTGCACCGCCTGCACCATACGAAACTGCCAAAGTTATTGGTTTATTCGGATAATTTTGTGCATTTGCCGATACACTTACCAATGTTGCCATACCAAAGGCAATCATCAATAAAATTTTATTAATTGTTTTCATCTGTCTTGTCTCCTTAAACATTAATGAAATAGCATGCCAAATATTGACATATTTTTACAGCAGTATTCCTCTTGGCGTCTGCACTTTTAGCAAAAGTGAAAACAATAAATAAATAACCACCATAAACCCTGAACTCACTAAAAATCTACGCAACCATGCTTTCATATCCTGATGCGATTTACCATCATATACTGATAACATAATGATTAAAAACACATAACATGCGCTGTAAAAACCAAAAGTTTTTAATGCAAAATAAACCAGAAAAACCATCATCGCAAGCCCAATAAATATCGGCTTCATAATTGGTAAATCAAGTTTGATTGCATCTTCCTTAAAACTTAACGCCAAGCCAATAAGCGTCATAAATATCAGCACGGTCGAGATGATTTTTGGGAATAAAAAAGCACTATCATATTCGGCAAAAAAACTTTGATAAGCGATGATTAATGCAAATAGCAATAACGCCCCTATAACAATTTGTGACTGGTATTTCTGCATTTTAAACACTCTCTTTCTTATCAAGATAATGTGTTGCAACACTGTAAGCAATGGAAGCAAAAACAATAAGGACAATCACGATATTCAATGGCCCCAAGAAGAAATACGGGAATATGCCATCAGTTGCACCAGCAATCAGACTGCCTTGAATATAATTTGCCTCAGCAATCGGCCCTAATATCAGCCCAAGCACCAACGGCGCGGCAGAAAAATTGTATTTTTCTAAAAAATACATCATCATGCCAAGTGTAAACATCACATACACATCACCCATTGATTGTTGCACCGAATAAGAGCCAAACACTGCTAATACTAAAACACAAGCTGCCATGATATAAGGCGGGATTGTAACGATACGCGCCGCATAGCCAGCGATGAGAATGCCAAAAATACCCATTAGAATCTGCCCAAGCAACATGCTATCAATAAATGTCCAAATCACTTCGGGATGTCTGGTGAAAATATCAGGTCCAGGGAAAATACCATGAATCAGCAAACCACCCAGTAACACAGCCGCAGTAGGGCTACCAGGGATTGATAGAGTCAGCAATGGCACCAAAGAAGGCCCCACCATTGCATTATTAGCACTTTCGGCAGCAATCACCCCTTCAGGATGCCCTGTACCGAATTTTTTCGGTGTTTTTGAGAATTTCTTGCTTTGATCATAGGCGACTAAGCCAGCAATTTGCCCACCAACGCCCGGTATCAAGCCCACAATCGAGCCAATCGCTGTGCCGATAAATAACGAAACGCGTGCTTTTACCACTTCTAGCACAGAATTGATGATTGAATATTTTCTAACGTTCAGTAAGGTAACATCGCCTTCTTTCTTTTCAAGCAAGCCCAATACTTGCGGTATCGCAAATAAGCCAATCAGCGCGGCAATAATATTGATGCCACCCGTCAGGCTATCATGCCAAATAAAACGTTGCACACCTTGAATATCATCATAGCCAATCATCGCGAATATCAAGCCAACGCTACCAGCAATCAAGCCTTTAATGGGCGATTTACCATCTAAAGATGCGATGATGGTAACCCCCAAAATAGCCAACCAAAATAAATGTGATGGTCCAAATGCCAGTGCCCATTTTGCCAATATTGGCGTTAAGAATATCAGCAGTAAAACGCCAATCACGCCACCAAAAACCGATGCCAAAAACGATATTTGTAACGCCCTTGCGCCCTCGCCTTTTTTTGCCATCGCATAGCCATCAAGGGCCGTCGCAATATTAGCAGGCGCGCCCGGAATTTTCAGTAAAATCGCCGATATCGCACCGCCCGCAACTGTGGAGGTATAAGCCGCACCCAACAGAATCAACCCGTTGGTTGCGCTTAAGTGAAATGTGAAAGGAATAAGTAAAGCTACAGTCATGGTAGGGGAGAGACCGGGCGTTGCACCCAATATCAAGCCACCAACCGTGCCTATAAGCAACAATAAGAATGCGGTGGGTTCAAAAACACCCGCAAAATAATAGATGAAATCCAAAAGAGTCTCCCTCTTTATAACCTATGTTTTCTATTTAGAATTAAAGCTGTTGCACATTGGTAATATTTAGCTTTAATACATATCAAAATTAAGTCAAGTAAATATTTCAAAAAAATAAAAAATAGCGAAAATTCGTCTGTTTTAGCTGTGAATAATTTCATATTATCACATAAAGAGTTTCAAGTTTATTGAAAAAGAAGAATCGATTCGTTCCATGAATTTTAATATAATTCTAATACTAAATTTTCTATTACTGAAAAAATATTAACAATGTTGTTGATTATACCGATTGTGAAATCGCAATAATTGCCACAGCACCTAACATCACCGCAATAATTTTCGGCAAATCTAGCCTTTCCATGCCACGCATTACCGAAATCAGTAGTGCCAACACAAAGCTCATATTGGCAATTGGAATCACCAAACTTGCATCACCATATTTAAGCCCTTCTATCAAGCTATTAACGATGATAAAAACCACCGCACTTGAAACCAGCACATAATAAATTTTTGGCTTTAAGTTTTTTTGCAAATCTTCACCCACAATCAGTGCGTAAACAAGCCCGAATATAAACCAGAAAAATGCGCCAAATAATAATATTGCATTGGCATCGGCGCCTTGCGTTAATCCGATTTTAGTGAATATGCCATATAATGCGCGTAAAAATGATGCCAATAATATCAGTTGCAACAATCCAAAAGCCGACACAGATATATGGGCATTTTTTTGCAATAAGGATTCGGTGCGGTGCGGTAAATAAAGTAAAATAATCGCGACAATGCCCAAACTAACGCCCAAGGCCCGCAAAAAATTTATCTGTTCTTGCAAAAATATAACCGATAAAATAACAACACCGATGGTGTTCAGCCGATAGACTGTTGAGCCAAGACTAACATTGATATATTTGAGCGATCCTATCAATAAAATATTGGCAAGTGCAACCACCACGCCACTTAATGTGCCATATAATAATGTGGCATGGTTGATGGTAAGCGTCTGGTTGCCTGCTAGCAGATAAATAAACTGCGCGAAGCCCCATACAAGCCCGATACCCGCCACATAAAAGCCACGCCCACCAACATTTGAGGCAAAATTCTTAAATAAAACATCTAGCACCCCTGCCCCACATAGGCTAATCAGTGCCATCATAATGGCGTAAATGGCTAAATCCATTTTTTTGTCTTACGCATAATCGTTAATAATCTTATCATCGTCTAAAAAATTTTGATGATGAATGGTGATTTGCTGATTTTGCAACATCACCACCGCATATTCGGGCGGCCCATAAATGACAGTCAAATCTTGGTAATCATTCAATAATGGCTTGGTCTGATGGGTTGTGGATTTCATCACCGCATAAGGGATACCATGCCATATACCATGACAATTAACATGCAAATGCCCCATAAATAAATGCTTCACTGGATAGTGTTGCAACAGATTCAGCAACGCATCAGAATTTGTTAAATTGATAACATCCATACTACCAATCCCTATTTTCATCGGTGGATGGTGCATAAATAAATATATATCTTTTGCTTGCTTGTGGTAGCTTTGCAACATATTTTCAAGATGCTTCAGCCTAATATCGCATAAAAAACCGCTATGCTCGCCCTCTATCAGCGTATCTAAAAAAATGAACGCATGATTATCAAGCGCAAAATGATATTGCAAGAAGCCATCATTAGTCCAAGCAAGTGATGGCATCATTTGCTGGGCAATCGCGCGACTATCATGATTGCCAAGCATTAGATAATAAGGGCAAGGCAATTTATCTAGCACCGAAGGCAAAGCTTGATAGGCCTGCGCCTCGCCCGCTTCTGTTATATCGCCCGTTAGCACCACAAAATCGGCATCAGCATGATGCGTGACAATACTGGCAACGGCTTTTTCCAACCTATCCCAACCATCAATACCAAATAATTTTTCATCAGGTTTTACCAGATGGGTATCTGTTAGCTGAATAAATTTCACCATCGCGGGCTCCCTTCACAAATGATAGCGGTGATAGCTAAAATGGTGGCAGTTTCCTAAACAAGAAAACTGCCACTACTATTTATAAGGAGTCTATCGTTTTACGCTGTTACCATATCCGATGCCTTAATGCCCGCCACTTGCACTGGCTTTTTCATAGCATCACGACGGAATGGGTCGCCTAATTCTTGATTAATCAATGCTTCAATCAAGGTGGTTGTGTTATTTTTCATCTGGTCTTCAATCGCGGTGGCAAGCGCATCAGTTAATTCTTTCATATTGCGCGCCACAACACCCTTCAAACCGCAAGCATTGGCGATACCCGCATATGAAACTTCCTCATCAAGCTCGGTACCAACGAAATTATCGTCAAACCACAGGGTAGAGTTACGCTTTTCAGCACCCCACTGATAATTGCGAAACACGATTTGCGTAATTGCTGGCCATTCCGAACGTCCGATTGCGGTGAGTTCATTCACTGCAATGCCAAACGCGCCATCACCCGCAAAGCCAACCACTGGCACATCAGGACAACCAATTTTTGCACCAATAATCGCTGGCATACCGTAACCGCAAGGGCCAAACAAACCAGGGGCAAGATATTTTCTGCCTTGTTCAAACATCGGATAGGCATTGCCAATCGCACAATTATTGCCAATATCTGACGAGATAATCGCATCTTTCGGCAAAGATGTTTGAATCGCCCGCCATGCCATACGTGGCGACATCCAATCAGGTTTTGCGTTACGCGCACGTTCGTTCCAATTTGTGCCAGGGTCATCTGCTTCATGGTCTAACGATGATAATTCTTGCGCCCATTTTGATTTTGTATAGCTAATCAGTTCGTTTCTTTCTTTACGCCCTGCATCGCCTGCTGTGGCTGGCAATTTTGCCAAAATACCGCTTGCAACTTTTGCCGCATCACCCACAATGCCAACCGATATTTTCTTGGTAAGCCCAATACGGTCGGGGTTGATATCCACCTGAATGATTTTTGCATCTTTTGGCCAATAATCAATGCCATAGCCCGGTAGGGTAGAAAATGGATTAAGCCTTGTGCCCAATGCCAACACTACATCGGCTTTAGAGATGAGCTCCATACCCGCTTTAGAACCATTATAGCCCAATGGCCCTGCGAATAATCGATGATTACCGGGAAACGCATCATTATGCTGATAACCAACACAGACTGGCGCGTCTAATTTTTCTGCCAATGCTACCGATGCGGCAATGCCACCTTCAGATAAAATAACGCCAACGCCATTTAATATCACTGGATTTTTGGCATTCGCTAAAATTTCTGCCGCTTTGGCAACTGATTCTTCACCACCTGAGCTGCGTTCAAAATTAATTTGCTCTGGAATGTCAATATCAATCACTTGCGTCCATAAATCACGCGGAATGTTAATTTGTGTTGGCGCGCTTAATTGATGCGCTTTAGAAATTACCCGCGTTAATACTTCTGCCATGCGTGAGGCATCACGCACTTCTTCTTGATAGGCAACCATATCAGAAAATAACCGCATTTGCTCAACTTCTTGAAAGCCGCCTTGTCCAATGGTTTTATTAGCCGCTTGTGGCGTTACCAATAAAAGCGGCGTATGATTCCAATAAGCGGTTTTAACAGCCGTTACAAAATTGGTGATACCTGGTCCGTTTTGGGCAATCATCATCGACATTTTACCCGTCGCCCGCGTATAGCCATCTGCCATAAAACCAGCACTGCCTTCATGCGCGCAATCCCAAAAAGTGATGCCCGCCTGCGGAAACAAATCCGATATTGGCATCATGGCTGAGCCAATAATCCCAAAAGCATGTTCAATGCCATTTTTTTGTAATACCTTGATAAAGGCTTCTTCTGTTGTCATTTTCATTTTATCTTCTCCTTCAATAAGATAAATATTAGTTATAGTGATAAATGTTACTTTTTATTATATTGTTGTGCCTGCACGGCGGTTACTGCAATCATTTGGTAAATATCATCAGCCGAGCAGCCGCGTGATAAATCGTTGGCAGGTTTTGCAAGCCCTTGTAAAATAGGGCCTATCGCCACTGCACCACCAACATATTGAGCAATCTTATAGCCGATATTACCCGCATTAAGATTGGGGAAAATAAAGATATTGGCATCGCCCGATAATGGCGAATTTTGCATTTTTTTAGCCGCAATAGCCGCATCAATCGCGGCATCAAACTGCACCTCACCATCAATGATAATATCGGGATATTGTTGCCGCACTATTGCCACAGCCGATGCCATTTTTTGCGCTTCGGGGTGACTGGCACTGCCCAATGTAGAAAAGCTCAACATCGCAATTTTGGGCTGATTGCCCGTTAATGCCTGATATGATTGTGCGGTATTAATGGCAATTTCTGCCAATTCTTGTTCATTCGGTTCTACCACCAAACCACAATCGGCAAAACCGACATATTTCTGTTGAATCGGCAAGTGCATTATAAAAAAGCTAGAGACAATCTTTGCCGTTTCTGCTTTGCCTATCAGCTGTAATGCCGTGCGGACTGTATCGGCAGTTGTTGCCACCGCCCCACCAATCGTGCCATCGGCAAGATTATTTCTTACCAGCATGGCGGCAAAACCAAGATTTGATGTTGCCATCTGCTCAGCACCATCTCTGGTGATACCTTTATGTTGCCGTAACGCATAAATATCATCAGTGAATTGTGCGCGATATTCCGATTGTTGCGGGTCGTGATGCGTTATAGCATTGATAGCGTCATTTGCTTGATAATCTTCTGCCAGTTTTTGAAACTTGCCCGTCTCACCAACAAAGATGATATGTGCCAAGCCATCGACCGCCGCACGCAAGCCTGCCTGCACCATTCGAGCATCTTCAGCTTCGCAAAGCACTATTCGCATCGGGCGAGCTTTTGCCGCCTGTTGCAACTGTTCTACAATATTATTCTGCATCATGTTAATAAATTATCAGACTTCCTGCAATGTTTTACGCAAGCGGTCAATAATTTCATCAATATGCGATTTATTGGCAATCAAAGCTGGCGCAATAATCGCATTATCGCCTGTCCATTTCATATGGCACCCATTCCAGAATAATTTACTCTGCAATTCGTTACCGCGCAAACCCGCACCTCTGGCATCAGGATGCACTTCAACAGCCGCAATCATGGTAATACCACGAATATCTTTGACCACTGGAATGTCTTTGAGCGACCATACCGCATCAAGAAAATAATCAGTTAATGCTTTAGCGTTTTCGCCCACGCCTTCATCTTCCATTAATTGCAAAGATACCAAACCAGCCGCACAAGCAGCAGGATGTGCCGAGTAAGTATAGCCATGAAAGAATTCAATCGCGCCATCAGGGGCACTATTCACGATGGTATTATAAATATCGTCATTCACTGCAACCGCGCCCATTGGAATCGCGCCATTAGTGAGTGCTTTTGCCATCGTGATAATATCAGGCGTAACGCCAAAATAATCACTGGCAAAATTATCGCCCATACGGCAAAAACCAGTAATCACCTCATCAAAAATCAGAATAATACCATGTTCATCGCAAATTTCACGCAATCGTTCTAAATAGCCTTTTGGTGGCACCAACACACCCGTTGACCCTGCGACTGGCTCTACAATCACTGCGGCGATGGTTTTACCGCCATAAGTCGCCACCATGCGTGATAAATCTTCCGCCAACTCCACGCCACCCTCTTCGGCTTGGCCGCGTGTGAATGATTGTTTTTCATTCCATGTGTGGCGCAACATCACAACATTCGGCATGGTGAACGGGAATGCTTCGCGATTCTTAACCATACCCGATAGTGATACACCTCCAATATTCACGCCATGATAAGCACGTTCGCGCGATACAAAGCGCATACGGTGGCTTTCATTTTTTGCCTGATGATATGCCATCACCATTTTAAGGGCGGTATCAACCGATTCTGACCCAGAATTAGTAAAAAATACATGGTTAAAGCCATCGGGCAACATATGCGTTAATTTTGATGCCAATGCGTAGCTGGTGGGTTGTCCTGTGGCAAATGGTGCATTATAAGCATTTTGTTGCATTTGTGCATAAACAGCATCAGCGATTTCTTTTCTGCTATGCCCTAATGCCGCATTAAATAAGCCAGATGAACCATCAATCAGCCTATCACCTTGCTGATTCCATAAATACATGCCTTCTGATTTTGTTACCAAGCGCGGTGCTTTTTGAAAAGAGCGGTTAGAGGTGAAAGGCATCCAATGTGCCTCAAGTGAGTTAACTGCATGGGGTTTTAAGATATCCACCATATCGCCAAATGTTTGATTGTCACTATTATCCATTAAAAAATACCTCCAGAAAAATACATATTAATTTAATTGTTACATTAACATTATGTTGCTATAATGATAGTGCCAATTTTCTTAAATCAATAAACCAGAATTTCATTTTACCCTATATTTATGCGCCATATTAGCTTTCATCTCGACCCCGATAGCCATTTGACTCTACAAGGGCAAATCCGTTATTTTTTGATGCAAGCCATTATAAAAAAACAATTAGTGAAAAATACAAAATTGCCTTCAACACGCGCTTTAGCCAAACAATTAGGGGTTTCGCGCAATACGGTAACATTGGCGTATCAGGCATTAGAAAATGATAATTTACTGAGCGTTTCAGCGCAAAGCGGCTATTATGTTGCTGAAATTGATGAATTACCTGCGCCCATTATGCCATTACGCAATTTTAGCGAATCATCGCATCAATGGCATGATAAGTTGAACCATATTTCAGCGGATTCTGCTATTATCACCAAACCTGAAAATTGGCGTGATTATCCTTATCCTTTTCTATATGGGCAGTCGGATATGGGCTTGTTTCCCTTTTCGGCATGGCGCAACTGTATGCGACAAGCCATGACCCGAAAATTAACCGAAAAATGGACTGATGATTTACTCGCCAATGATGATAGCGAGCTTATCAAGCAAATCAGAGAACATATATTAATAACGCGTGGCATTCAAGTAACGAACGAGCAAATCATCATCACTGTGGGCGCGCAAAACGCTTTATTCTTAACCGCACATTTGCTGACCAAACCTTCCAGTATTCTGGCAATGGAAGACCCAGGCTATACCGATGTGCGCCATTTATTCGCATGGCTAGCCAAAACAACAGATTATGGCGCAACCAAATTCTTCCCTATCAAAGATTATGCCGACCAAGATGGGCTAGATGCCAATCGCTTAAGCCCCGCCAGTTTGCTTTATGTAACGCCTAGCCACCAAGTGCCGACTGGTATTACGATGTCGCTGCAACGCAGGCGCGATTTATTGCAATGGGCAGAGCAACATGATGCGATTATTATAGAAGATGATTATGATTTTGAAATTAACCCCTACACCCCTGTGTTACCAACCCTGAAATCAATCGATAAAAATGACCGCGTTATTTATATTGGTAGCTTCTCAAAATCAATGATGCCGGGTTTGCGTTTAGGCTATCTGGTGGGTGCACCCGATTTTATCAATGAAGCAAGAAAGTTAAAGCGGCTATGTTTACGCCATGCACCGGGCAATAATCAACGCGCTTTGGCATTGTTTTTGGCATTGGGCGATTATGAATTGCATTACCACAAATTAAGGCGCGTCTATGAAAAAAGAAGTATGGTGATGGGCGAGGCACTACAGCAATATGCAAGCGATTTACAGAAAAATGGCTGGCATATCAGACCACGTCAGGGCGGTATGTCTTACTGGCTAGAAATGCCTGAAGGCAATGATAGCCGCGCACTGGCACAACAAGCAATGCAACAGGGGATTCTGATTGAACCTGGGGGCATTTTTTTTGATAGGCACGAAAATAACCATCACCATATAAGGCTAGGCTTTTCTAGTCTTGAAGAAAAAAACATCACGAATGGTATTGATTTGTTTTATGACATCATTAAAAAATACCATTTATAGCCAATATTGGCACATTGTTTTTTTAAAATTGGCACTACTAAAGTTATGATTTTACTTGATGCCATCGTGTTTTTTCCTTAAACATGGTAAATCTACATTAAGACACTATTAAAAATGATAAAAATGTAGTAAAGTTTCTTAAGGTTTCATTTATTTAGGAGGTAACCGATATGAAAAATGTAAAATTAATAGGGATAGTAGTGGCCGTAGTTGTTGTTGCAGTGATAGGATATTCGCAACTCAATAAGGGTCCCGCTAGTATAGAAAAAATCACAGTAGCGTATTTTCTTGAATGGCCAACTGCCAATCAGGTGGCGCAAGTTGAAAAAACTTACGATGAAGAATTGGGCGTTGAAGTAGAATGGCGCGCATTCGGCAATGGTAACGAGATGACGCAAGCTATGGTTTCAGGCAATGTGCAAATTGCTTATTCACAAGGTTTTGTGCCATTTGTAGTGGGTGTTACTAACAATGCACCAATTACATTGGTTGGTGTAGCAGTTACATATGCAGAAAATGATTTATGTATTGTTGCTGATCGCACTGGCATTACTCAAGATAATGCACAAGATTTAGAAGGCATGAAAGTTGCAACACCTATCGGCAATGTAACGCATTATAAATTGCTAAGAACACTTGACCATTTGAATGTTGATATTAATGCCATTGATTTGGTGCAAATGAACCCTGCTGATGCCGCTGTGGCATTGGTGCGTGGCGATGTTGCAATGAGCTGTGGCTTTGGCGGTGCGCTTGCTAAAATGAGAGAAGTTGGCACACCATTGATGACGGGTGCTGAACAAGAAGCTATTGGCATCAATACATTTGATGTTATCACTGTTCATAATGATTTCTTGAGGGATTACCCTGAATTGGTGCGTAAATTCATGCAAGTGACTGAACAAGCCAATCAAGCTTACAAAAATAATCCTGATGATAAATATGCAACGATTGCAAATGCTGCAGGTATGGATTTGCAACCAACCATCGATTTCATGGCTAAATTCGGTTTCCCTTCTGTGAGAGAACAACAAGGCAGAAACTGGTTTAATGGTGGTATTCAAGAAATATCTCTTGGTGTTGCTGAAGTTATGGAAGAGGCGGGCAATCTTGAAACGATATTAGATGATTATTCACCTTTTATCACTGCTGATTACTTACAATAATAAACATTAGAAAAAGGCTATCTTATATAAGATAGCCTTTTTTCTTGTGGTCAGTTATCATAACTTAAAATTACAACCCATAAATTAAGGACAATAATAATGGCAGGAGAAAAGGAAAGACCCTCAGGCGAAGGAATTGTGTTAGAAGATATTTCTATGATTTATCAACTCACCAATGGTGAGGAAATTCATGCACTCAGCAATATATCACTCACAATTAAACCCGGCGAAATGGTTGCGGTGCTTGGCCCATCAGGTTGCGGTAAAACAACCTTACTCAATATTTTAGCAGGTTTTCTTGCCCCGAATAATGGCAAACTCACGCTTAATGGTCACAATATTACAGGTCCTGATTCTGAACGGGGTGTTGTATTTCAACAAGGCGCGCTTTTTGAATGGATGAATGTTGAACAAAATATCGGCTTTGGTCCTAAATTATTAAAAAAAGACCCCGCGCAAAGCAAAGCAAAAGTAGAAGAAATAATCAATATTGTTGGTTTGCAAGGTTTTGCCAAAAAACCAGTCTATCAACTTTCGGGCGGTATGCAACAGCGCGTTTCACTCGCACGTTGTCTTGTGAATGACCCCGATGTTATTCTGATGGACGAGCCACTTGGCGCGTTAGACGCGTTAACGCGCGAAAAAATGCAAAACCTTATCTTAAAATTATGGGACGAGACTGGCAAATCTATTCTGTTGATGACCCATTCGGTGGAAGAGGCACTCTATTTAGGGCAACGCGTGATTGTGATGGCACCCAGACCCGGCAGAATATTAGAAGATATGTCTTTACCTTTTGCAAAACAAGGCTTAACAAAAGATGCGCGCGATGTGAAATCATCAACCGAATTTGTAAAAGTACGCGAAAAAGTATTATCAATGATTTGGGAAATGGAAGCCGAAATCATGGGCACGGAGGAACAGCTATGAGCGACCAAAATTCAACACAACCCCCAATAAAAAAAGTTAGTAAACATGCCATGCTGATTTGGTTGGGTTTGCGTGATAACAGCTTCACGCGCCAAAAAACAGTCAAATTTGGGGATTCTAGTGCTATCAATTCTGGAAGGGTTTATTCCATTGTAACAGTAATTAGCCTCATTTCACTCTGGACAATATCATCGATATTTGAATGGGTGCAACCGTTTTTCTGGCCACCAATTGACGATGTTATCTCTCGGTTTATAAAATTATTCACCGAAGGTTTTCGTAACATCGCATTATGGGACCATGTGAGTATCAGCGTTTATCGCGTTCTTTCTGGTGTTTTCTATGGCTCGCTAGTAGGGATTCCATTAGGGTTAGCAATGGGATTATCATCTGTGATTCGCGGGATGTTCGACCCCGTGATAGAATTTATGCGCCCTATACCGCCTTTGGCACTGATTCCTTTGGTAATTCTATGGTTTGGTATTGATGAAACCGCAAAGATTTATTTGCTGTTTTTGGCATCTTTATTCATCATGGTGATTGCCGCCCGTTCGGGCGTTTCTAGCGTCTCGGTTTCTAAAGTTCATGCCGCCTATATGTTAGGGGCAACGAAATGGCAAGTTTTGCGTCATGTGATTATACCCAATGCGATGCCAGAAATTTTCACTGGTTGGCGGATTTCTATGGGCGTTTGCTGGGGCACAGTGGTTGCTGCCGAATTGGTGGCTGCCGACCGCGGGCTTGGTTCAATGATTATGATTGCCAAAAACTTTTTACAAACTGATACGGTGGTAATTGGTATCGCGCTGATTGGCTTGATTGGCTATTCCATAGAACTCATCATGCGCGCGCTTGAAAAACGTTTTCTGCCATGGAAGGGCAAAGGTTAATTCTTTTGGAGTTGATTTTACAATCGACTTAAACGAATAATTTTGATAAATAATCAGATAGATATTTGATGGGCGGTTGATAATATTGACCGCCCTAATTTTTTAGTGCAATATAGCGCAATATATTGCAGTCATGCCTAAAAGGAGTATGTTACCATGAATGATATGTCACCGCCTGATAAGGCACGCGTAGTCATTGTTGGTGGTGGCGTGTGTGGTTGCTCAATCGCTTACCATTTGGCAAAAATGGGTTGGCGCGATGTTGTGATGCTGGAACGCAAGCAAATATCATCTGGCACCACATGGCATGCAGCAGGCTTAATTGGGCAGTTGCGTTCAAGCCATAATCTCACAAAATTGGCACAATATTCGGCACAGCTTTACGAAACATTAGAACAAGAAACTGGTATTGCCACTGGCTATCGGCG
>JAHZMA010000044.1 GCA_022599575.1 Alphaproteobacteria bacterium
CCCATCTCTTTCACTAAAATCTCAAAGAAACTCTTGCGCGTGAAAAATGGGCATAATTCAATATGCACCGCGTTAAACATAATTATTAACTGAATGGCGGTGAATGTTTTACCAGTGCCGGGGTGTCCTGAAATCGCCCCAATGCCCGGTAAGTTCGGGTGGCGATTGATAAGCTTATCAGCTAAATCAGATGCCTGATGCACCACTTCTAACATTGCAAAAGTAGGATTTGATAATTCACCGCCATTACTCTGCTTCTTCAAGGTAGTAGCGGGGGGATTATCAAGGGGCAATCGAAGCAAATCTTAATATGAAAGCACTGCTTTCATATTTTTAGATTTACTGGATTGCCTATTCTGAATCGTATTGACAAACCCATCGAGAAGCGAATTCGCGCCCCCCTTGATACTATGAAAGCTATCGCATAGGCAATCCGCATCGACTAAACTTTGAAAGCTTAAACCGCTTTCAAAGCAAGTCTCGCTCGATAGCCCCCATATAAAAGATGTTTTTAAACACGCACCACGCTTCACCTTTTCGTCATTCCGTGTCAATACCGATAGGCAAATATTCAAGGATGATTTATCATCGCTTCTGTGGTATATGGTGCATAGTGGTTTGGGAATATTTACAACCATTTGTAAATTTAATAGGGCAAAAAACGATGAGAGAATTTCAAAATAGTGATGTTGAACAAAAGTTTTTATCGTATCCTGAACCACAAAGACAAAAATTGCTTGAAATACGAGAGCTAATTTTTAATGTCGCTGAAAATGATAATCGCATTGGAATATTAACCGAAACACTGAAATGGGGAGAGCCAAGCTATGTAACAGAACAAACAATATCTGGCAGCACTGTTAGACTTGGTTTATTTCCAAAAAACAAAATAGCAATCTTATTTCATTGTAAAACAACTTTAGTTGAATCTTTCAGAGAAATTTATGGCGATAAATTTGAATATTCAAAAAACCGTGCAATCTTGTTGAATAGCCATGATAGATACAACAAAGATATATTATCTCATTGCATTTTCATGTCATTAACTTACAAATTGCAGAAGAAATGATATTTGATAAAATCATACTTTTCCATCAAGTGCTAATAGCATCGTGGGGAAAACATCTTTCGCAGCATGTTGACCCATGAAAATTGGGAGGTGATTTATTGTTACGGTTGTGATATATGGTCGCAAGGGTAATCATTATTTGGATAAAACATGCAAAGTAACTTTAGCGATTATATTATTTATGCCGATGAATCAGGCGACCATTCATTAACAAAAATTGATAAAGGTTTTCCTATTTTTTGCCTTGCTTTGTGCGTTATCAAGAAAGAAGATTATATCAATAATATTGTGCCTGCGATTCAAGCGTTGAAATTCAAATATTGGGGGCATGATAATCTGATTTTACATGAACGCGAAATACGCAAGCAAGAAAAAGAATTTACTGTTTTTAAGAATGATTTAGAGTTGCGAAATAGTTTTTTCAACGATATTGGTGATATTATTAAACAAGCACCTTTTTATACGATTGCATCTATTATTGATAAAAATAAAGGGGCTGTTCTAGTTAATCAGCCCATATGTTTTTTAACCCACTGTTTTAACTGTTTTAATTGTGCTTTAGAATCACTGTTATTAAAACGCCATTCACATTCTTTTAAATATAGCCTAAAATGCTCTTTAGGAACACCATTAAATTTCCGCATATGTCGCTTTGCTTGGTTCCAAAAGTTCTCAATTCCGTTGATATGATTTTGCTTGTCAGCAAAGATTTTTGAATGATTGATACGGTAATGCTTAAACTGAGATACATCCATCACATCATAACCTGCCACCCATCTGAATAGACGATACTATCGGGCATGATGCGCTCTTCAATAATGGGAATAAGTGTTTTGCTACTGGCATCGGAAGTCACCTGTGTATAAACCCTACCGCCACGTTTGAGAATACCGAACACAGGAACTTTATTTGCTGCACCGCGCCCACGCTTGCCTTTGCGATGCCCTCCAAAATAGCTCTCATCAACTTTAAATTCACCCGATAGAACATCCGTGTTTTCGGTTTCAAGGACGATAATTTCACGAAGCCGATGGAAATAATAAGCGGCGGTGCTTTTATTAACATTCACCAATTCTGAGGAAATTCGTGCTGTAGAACCTGATACAAAATACTCTATCAGCCGTTCTTGTTTATAGCTACTTAATCTACTTTTACGCATGTTCATATAATAACCTCTAGCAGTTATCTAGGACAGCCCCCAAAAACATTTCAAGGATGAAAAGTGGAAGAGTAAAGATATAGAGAGCGTTTGCAATAGAATATTGGAAGAAGAAAGAGCGGAAAAGAAACTAAAGACTATGGATGATGGTTTTCAAGATGAGATATTTACACCTGATGTTTTAGAAAATCAAAACCTTTTCTTTTTACATGGTGCGTTTCATATTTATCAAAGGGGAAAATTTGTTTATAAAATCACTCAAAAGCAAAATAAAGCACTTTATGACAGAGTGGAAGAAATTATTAATTCAGCAACAGAAAAGATTGTTTATGTGTTAACAGACACGGCTGAAGATAAGAACGAAGATATTCAAAGAAATGAGTATCTAAAAACGTGTTTTGATAAATTATCTAAAATCGGTGGTTGTTTAATGATTTTTGGTAGCTCTCTTGCAAATAACGATAAACACATATTCACACAGATTAATAACAGTCCTATCGAGAAAATATACCTCTCATCTAGTCCTAATAATGAACAAAAAGATAGAGACAAAGCAAAAGATAGATTTCCTGATAAAGAGATAATATTGTTTGATTATGGAACTGTTTCTTATTGAGTGGGTGGATAAAAAATAACAGGAAAAGCCTTGTCTGGGAAACCCGATGTGGCTTTTCGGTAGGGGCTTACGCCCCTACATTGTGGATTCCCCCTTATCCCCTCTCAATAGTTAGCAAGGCTCTTCCTTATTACCCCAATAATATTAAACGGGGCGGTCGAGCCTTGCCGATGATATTATCAGCAAATTGGCACGGAATGAAGAGGGGGGAGTGGTGTCAGCGGTGTGCGGCGCAAAGGCTGTATTTGTCTTTATTGCTTTCATAGTATCAAGGGGGGGTGCGGACTGGCTTCTCGATGCGCGCTTGTCAAACATTATATATGGGGGGCTTTGCGACATACGCTTTGGCGATGAGGGCAAGCCCATCACCACGCGATGACGCCCCCGTTCGGTTTGCCCTTGTTACCAATGGCGGGCAAACCTCACCCCCACCGCTGTTTAGCACTGAAATTGCGTTTCTTAATAATCCCCCCGCTGTACTTAATACTAGCAGTGGTGTGATTCGCTTCACATTATAATATGGGGGCAATCGAGCGAGACTTGGCTTGAAAATATATTTTCAAGCCTTTAGTCGATGCGGATTGCCTATAGGATGTTTCATAGTATCAAGGGGGGTGCGGACTGGCTTCTCGATGCGCGCTTGTCAAACTTGTGTCCGTAGGACAGTTTGCCAAGCAGACGCCTCTTGCCAGTTACCCCCTTAATAATCCCCCCGCTATACTTAATACTAGCAGTGGTGCGTTTCGTGTAAGTGATTCGCAAAATGTTAATAAAATACTAATAAAATAGCAGTGCAAAAATGCGTTTGCTCACATTTTTTGTTATAAAAACGACATAAATATAGATTTTTAGACTGGTTCTGTAAAAAAATGCTCTCTCAAGTAAAATATGTTAATAATTTATTGATTTATTATTAATAACTGTTATATATTTTAATAATAAATTAACAATTTGCTTTCTGGTATAGGAGTCTATCATGCAAAATATTAATTATATGATGGTAACCATCTTCACAATCTTTTTATTAACCGCTTGTTCTAGTAGCAGCTATAAAGTGATTGTCACGGCGACTGGCCCGCTCAGTGGCGGTGGTAATCAACAGTTGCTAGATGACGATATTATTGATGACGATATTATTGATGGCAATATCATTGATGATGGGGGTGACGATAAAAACGCACCCGATAACAATACTCCTGATAACAACGCACCCGATAACAACGATAATAGCGACAACAACACTCCTGATAACAACGATAACAACATTCCCGACAATCATATCGCGGATTATGATGCTTGCGGTGCTGACCAAAATTTTGCCAATTATGATGATGTTACCAGTGATGAATATACAAAAATAGGCACGCTCAATCAAATTTGTGCCTCAGTTGCCTATAGCAATCTGTATGAGGATAACAACAATCAAATCGCAACGGGCAAAGGGCAGATAATATCGGTGCTTAGCACGGCATTTGCGCTTAACCATATTGAATTTGGTGCAAATCTTGAAAGTTTTACCAATACAGGCTATAACGCTTTTACCAATACCAGCGCACTAGAAAATGGCGATATTTTATGCGATGATGATTGCAATGCCAATGGCATCACGCAAGGCACAGCAGTGGTAGGTGTTATCGGCGCACGTAAAGGCGATATTGCGGGTGATGATAGCAACAATAACATGCATGGCATTGCGTATGAAGCCAAAATTAAGCCTATTGTGACTATCAGCAATGATGGTGAAAGAATTGACGAAGCAGGCAGAATTAAAGCGATTGCACAGGCAAGTGGCAATGATATTGTTGCCATGAGCTATGGCGCTAGCACATTCGGTATTTTATGCGTGCCATATCAAGGCAATAGCAAATATGTGTTTCATCCATTAGGCAGCAAAATATTGCCACCAGATTGCGACAATGTTGCGCTACAACATACATTATCGGAAGCTGAAAGTGATGCATGGCTTGCGGCAATCAATGCGGGCACTATCATTGTAACGGGCAGTGGTGATAATGGGCTGAATAGCGAAACGGGCATGGTTGTTCTGTATGATAATCCGACTGATATTCTTTTGGGTCAAAATGCTCAAGCTGTTGCTGCCAGCGAATTATTTGGTGAGGAAAATGCCAATATTGCAGGCTACGAGGCAAGCTATCCTCTGCTAAACCCCAAATTAACCAAAGGTTGGTTAAATGTGGTGGCGGTTGATGCCAATAACACAATCCTTACCAGCAGTAATGCGTGCAGTTACACGCAACATTATTGCTTGGCAGCCCCCGGGGTTGCTTATGCACCATCAGGCACTAATGGTGATACATCGCAATGGGCGATGAGTGAGGGCACTGATATTGCAGCCGCCCATGTTAGCGCATCGCTTGCCTTGCTCAAGCAAGCCTTCCCCACTATGGCACCAGAAGAAATGACGCAATTATTATTAGATACTGCCACTGATTTAGGCGATGCAGGTATGGATGCGGTCTATGGGCATGGCATGATTAATTTGCAAGCAGCGTTTCAACCGCAAGGCGAACTTGAAGCGGTTGCGCTGAATAGCAACAGTTTGGCTGATGATGGCGTGACGTTACAAGATAGTGCGTTAAACCTTGCCAGCCATTTTGGTGATGGTGCAGAAAATATCAAAATCGGAGTGCGCGATGATTATAACCGTGTGTTTGTTGCCGCTACCAATCAGACGGTAATTGCGCCCGTAACAGTTGGCATTGCTACGCATATGAAGCAATTTGATGAACAAAAAATTGAAACCCATCGCTTTAATGATAACACAAAACTGGCTTATAGCAATCAAAATGCTGATAATTGGATGAATTTAACATATCAGCTTGGCGGGCAATCAATGGTAAAGGCTAGCTTTAACGAAAGCTACACTGCCACTAATGATAGTGATAATGCAAAAAATCTACGCGCATTGAATATCCGTAAATCAGCTGAAAATGTAGGGCAGATGGCGTTACAACATCAGTTGAATGATACATTAACATCAAGCATCTATGCTGCCTATGGCGCATATGATAATGGCTATGAATTTAGTGAATTGGGCAATGATATTCGCTACCAAACAGCTGATTATACTATCGCTATCGGCTTTGGTCAACTGCGCGAATATAACCAATTTTTAGGCGCAAATGGTATGGGGGCATATGCGCTTGCCAAGCCTGCTATCTCAAACTTTACCGATTTATCACTCAGCCACAAGCTTGGCACAGATGGTAAATTCAACCTATATGGTAATTATACCGACTATAAAACAGATGTAGAAATGCGCTATAGCGATTTTGTTAACATCAAAAACTTACAAGCCAATCAATATGCAATCGGCATGAAGGGCAGTGATATTTTCAATGCCGATGATGCGCTGGATATTCGCGTGGCGACCAAATTGGCAATCACTGATGGCATTTTACAGCAAAATACAGTGCTTGGCTACAAAGATGGCGGCTATAACAATGTTCAGCAAAATTATGATTTATCGGTGAGCGAACGAAATCAACAATTATCGTTGCGGTATCAGGGTAAATTTGCAGATAATAGCGAACGCAAAGCGGCAATGTTCAGCGATAAACGCTTCTTCGCTACCGTGAATATTGATAAAAATCTTCATAATCATGCAGGAATCTCGCAAACAGAAATCATCATGGGAATTAATGTGGGGTTTTGAGGGTGGTAATCTAGGCAAATCTTATCCGCAAAATATATTTTGCGCTTCTCATCATGAAAGCCCGTTAAATTATTATTTGTAAAGTCCGTTGGCGTCTCAGCATGGGTAATAGCAATATCTTCAGCCATTGCATGACCGCTTAACAAAACTGAAAACACCACTAATATGATGATAAATAAGATAAATAAGTCGTCTCTCATAACGCAAACCACCCCACTCAAAAATAATGTTCAAAACATACCATTTCATCGTAAACAATCTATGCTGATAGTCAAGTGATATTTTGCTAATACTATATTGTTGTTTTCATGACGCATCATTGCTACATTTTACCACAATATTGCCCAAATGCTGTTTTGCCAAAAACGCTTCCTGCGCTTGTTGTAAATCTTGCAACATATGGGTTTCTGCCAATAATGGCTTAATTTGTTTACGCTCGATATAGCTGACTATATCGCCAAAAATATTAGGCGTGGTAACAGTCGCGCCCGTAAAAGTAATATCATTCAGGTAAAAACTGCGTAAATCCAGCGATACTATCGGCCCTGCAATCGCACCCGAACATGTGTAATAACCGCCACGGTCAATCACTTCTAGCAATGTGCTAAAGTAATCACCGCCCACAATATCAGCCACCACATCCACTTTTTCGCGCCCAATGGCATCGCGCAATTTTTGAGTTAAATCATCAAAGTTGAGATTGCGAGGCAATATCACATCGGGTGCAACCGCATCGCGTAACATTGCCTGTTTGGCTTCACTGCAAAGCGCAACTGTTATAGTCCCGCGCCGTTTGGCAAGTTGAATCAATGCCGAACCAACCCCGCCCGATGCCCCTGTTATCAGCACCACCTGCCCTGCTTTCACATTGGCGCGCGCCAACATATTTTCAGCTGTAGCATAGGCGGTAGGGAATGTGGCAAGTTCGCAATCGGTATAATCACTTTCTATCAGATGAATTTGCTGTGATGGTGCTTTGGTATATTCGGCAAAACCGCCCTTACATTCCGATCCAAAATAGCGACATTGCCAGCGATCCATTGGCACATCCCAATTTCGCAACCATGTATCAATCAGCACGCGTTTGCCCAGCAAGTAACGCTCGCTTTCGCGCATCACCGCCACCACAATGCCGCACACATCTGCGCCTTGAATATGCGGAAAATCCAGCGTTGAACCACCCCAAGCTCCATCTTCATTTGTACTCGCTATTTGTGCATCATCAGTCGCACCACTCACCGATTTAGAATACCAGCCAACTCTTGTGTTAATATCGGTATTATTTAAACCACACGCTTTCACCCTTACCAACACCTCGTTACCTTGTAATTGTGGGGTTTCGGTATCGGCATAGCGCATCTTATCAAAACCACCATAGCCTGATAGTAAAATTGCCTTCATTATTGATGGAATGGTTTCACATGTGAGCATGATTTTTCCCCTTATAAATATCTTACAATCTCTTGCAATTTTATGCAATAACACGCATAGTGATAAATAGCAATCACAATAGAGAACAATCACATAGGGGGTGAGTATGTCTCAAAAACAGCCTAAAATATCATTCATTAAAAATGGTCCTATCACAGTTTCGGGGCTTGATGATTTCAGAAATTCGCGCGGTGAAGCCATTAAAACCCGCGAGAAACTCTCACTATGCCGTTGCGGCTATTCCAAAAACAAGCCCTTTTGCGATGGCACCCACAACAGCACTGGCTTTGATGACGCGAAACAGGAAGACCGTGTGCCAGATGCTTTAGACCGTTATGATGGCAAAGAAATCAGCATTTTAGATAATCGCGGGCTTTGCGCCCATGCGGGCTATTGCACCACTGAACTTTCCAAAGTGTGGAGCGAGAAACAATGGTCAGCCCCCGATGCTGCCCCGCCCCAAGATATTATTGATACCATCAAGAAATGTCCATCAGGTGCGCTTTCTTATGCCTTTGCCGATAAAACCCATCATCACTATTTTGCTGATACCAGCCATATTCAAGTATCGCGCGATGGGCCTTTTTGGGTGCGTGGCAATATTGCGCTAGAATTAGAAAATGCAGAAAATAACACGCCCGAAGGGATAAGCCCCGACCATTACGCATTATGTCGCTGTGGGCAATCCAAAAACAAACCATTCTGCGATGGCTCACATTGGTATGCAGGCTTTAAGGATAATGAAGATATTACCATCGCCAAAGCCAATCGCGATTCAGGCGATAGTCAAGAGGAATGGCTGGAAATTGCCAAAACTGCCGATTTCAAACAAGATGAGATTAAAGTGGTGCAGTTGCAACAAAAGCGCATTGCAGTTACCAAAACCGATAAGGGGTTTTTTGCAGTTGATGCCCGCTGTCCGCATCAGGGCGGGCCATTGGGCGATGGTGAAATATGCGAGGGTAAAATCCGTTGCCCATGGCATGGCTTTAAGTTTGACCTGAAAAGCGGTAAAGGCGTTGGGAACGACCATTCGGTTGATACCATCAGCTTGAAGGAAGAAAATGGCGCGTTATTGGCATTGATGCCCGCCCCCAAACGTTCCGACTGGACTGTGAGCCATTTAATGATGGAAACATTGGTAGAGTTTGGCGTGGATAC
>JAHZMA010000045.1 GCA_022599575.1 Alphaproteobacteria bacterium
AACAGTATCGGCATTCACGTTATAAAACTGATTATCATCCGCGCCCAGCCCAATCGGTGCAATCACGGGAATGATTTCGGAATCCTTTTGAATCTGCGTTAGAATGCTTTGGTCAATCGCGCAAGGCGTGCCAACAAAGCCCAATTTGAGGTTGAGTGGTTTGGTGCGAATAAGCCCGCCATCAGCCCCGCAAATGCCGATTGCCTGCCCGCCTAATTTGATAATTTCTGATGTAATCCGCTTATTAAGCTGATTCAGCACCATCGATACAATCTCGATACTCGCCTCATCAGTTACCCGTAAACCATCGATAAATTTACTCTCAATCGCTAGTTTCTTCAGCATTTCGTTGATTTTAGGTCCGCCGCCATGCACGATAATCGGGTGAATGCCAACCTGTTTCAGCAAGATAACATCACGGGCGAAGCTGGTGAATAATTCATCATTAATCATGGCATGGCCACCAAATTTAATCACCACAATCTGCCCACGATAGCGTTGCATAAAGGGCAATGCTTGCATTAAAATTTCGGCACGTGCCAAAAATGTTTTATGTCTCTCTTTTACCATCATGTCATCATCATATAATTATTTCAGTAGTAATGCCAATCTTTTTTGCAAGCCATCAAGCCCCATATTTTTGCGCGCACTGGTGAAAAACAATTCAGGCAAGGCATTGGGGATAGTGGCAAGCTGCTTTGTGATATTATCATGTAACATATCGCGTGCTTGTTTGGTAATGCTATCTTGCTTGGTCACAACAATTAAGGTGGCATTGCCTGTTTCGCTGAGCAAAGCAAGCGCCTGTTGGTCAATATCCATGATGCCCCGCCTTGCATCAATCAGCAAACAAACCAGACGCAAATTGCTACGCGATGCAAGATAATGCTGATTGAGTGCCAAAAATGTATCGCGCATGGAAGCGGCGCTGGTAAAACCATAGCCCGGCATATCCACCAAACTGATACGGTCGGCAAGGTTAAAGAAATTAAGCATTTGGGTGCGGCCAGGGGTATTGCTGGTGCGGGCAAGATTTTTTTGCGCGGTTAAGCGATTGAGCAAACTGGATTTGCCACAATTTGAACGCCCCCAAAAAGCGATTTCAGGAAAGGCGATATTTGGCAATTCCAATCCTTCAGGCACTGATGTAACAAAGCGACATTGTGCTGAAAATAATTGCCGTGTTTTTTTATCACTCATGATCTGGGCATGATATAGGCATTACGCCCTATCCTGCAAGCTTTGCTTTGGCGTCTTTTCTATCCAACATTTTCGTGATTGCCCATTGTTGGGCAATGGTCAGCGTGTTATTGCAAGTCCAATAAATCACCAAGCCTGCAGGGAAAGTTGCTAGTAAAAAAGTGAACACAATCGGTAACATGGCAAATATTTTTTGCTGTAGTGGGTCTGGCGGTGCGGGATTTAATTTTTGTTGTATCCACATGCTAAAGCCCATCAATAACGGCCATACCCCGATATTGACGATTGATAGAATTGGCGGCACAACCCATGGCGCAAAGCCGAATAATACCAAAATGCCAGCAGGGTCGGGTGCGGATAAATCGTGAATCCAGCCATAGAAGGGCGCGTGGCGCATTTCTATGGTAACGAATAAAACTTTATAGAGCGCAAAGAATACTGGTATTTGCAACAGCATCGGCACACAGCCTGCCATAGGATTTACCTTTTTGGCGCGGTACATTTTCAACATTTCTTGTTGTAATTTTTGTTTATCCTCACCATAATTTTCGCGCAATTCTTGAATTTCGGGTTGCAATTGTTTCATGCGCGAAATAGAGACATAGGCTTTGTTGGCAAGCGGGAAGAACACGATTTTAATCAATACGGTTAATGCCAAAATTGCCAAGCCGAAATTTCCCAACCATGCCGATAATTTATTGATGATTTGAAATAAAGGCTTGGTGATAAAATATAAAATGCCAAAATCAACGGCTAAATCAAATCGGTTAATTTTATATTGCTCGGCATAATTATCTAGCAATGTTACTTCTTTGGCACCCGCAAAGAGCAAGGTTTGATAGCTATGTTGTTGGTTGATGCCGATAATGTTGGTGTTAGAAGCAAAATCAGCCTGATAGACGGGGCGGTCTTGTGATTTTCCTTGCCTGAACGCAGCATTAAATGAATCTGCTTGCGGCACCATCACGGCAAGCCAATATTTATCAGTGATGCCAAACCAACCTTTTTGATTATCGTATTTTAAGGTGCCATCTTCCGTATCATCATAATCTTCTTCAATCAGCTCATCATCAAGCACACCAATAAAGCCTTCATGCAGAATATAGAAATTAAGCGTATCGGGCTCACCGATTCGTGCCACCAAGCCATAATTGCGAATCGTCAGCGGATTCTCGCTATTATTGGTAACGCGCTGGGTAACATTAATCATAAAATTATCGTCAATCGCAAAGGTTTTTTCAAAACGGATATTTTCAGGACTTATCCAATAAAGAGTTACATCATTATCTTGGGTGAGAGTTGAATCGTTGCTTTGCCAGATGGTGGTGGTAGGGTTAGGGGTGGTAAAATTTTTATCGCCTAGCCAGCCGAAATGAGCATAATAAGGGTCGTCACTATTGGCGGGATTAAACAGATGCACGTTTTCGGCATCATCATCTAATGTTTCTTTATAATTGAGTAAAACCAAATCATCAATGCGGCCACCTTGTAAATTGATTGAACCGCTGACACGGTCGGTTTCAATGCGAATACGCGGGCTTTGGGTAAGTGCGCCACTGCGCGAGAATTCTTGCGCTTGCGTATCACCGCCTATGGCAAGCGCGCCAGAATCGATAGCATTGCCATCAATATTTGCGCCATCAATATTTGTGCCATTATTCGTTACACCAGTTTGCGCGGGCTGATTGCCAGCATCATTTGCAACAATCTGTTGTGGTGCCTGTGGCGGTGGTGCTAAAAAAAATTGCCAAACCAGTAACACCATAAGTGATAGTGAGATAGCGACAATCATATTTTTATTTTCCATATTTATTTACCTTTTTCTTTTCTTCTGGCTGATTTGATTGAGGTTAAGTGATTGCGGCACGGGGTCATATCCTGCTTGTGCAAAAGGATGACAGCGCATCAATCGCTTTAACGTTAAAATACTACCTTGATATAACCCAAAACGGTCGATAGATTCAACTGCATATTGCGAACAGCTGGGGAAAAAGCGGCAACCCGTAATAACACCTTGCGCGCTCATAAAATGTAAAATGGGCGATAAGATGAAGCGATAAAATTGCAACAGCAAAATTGCAGGCAAGATGATGATATATTTCATGATGTTACTGGCTTTTGCAAATTTTTATGATGTGGTATATCATTTTTGGAAGTCGTGCTAGCAGATGTGATTTTGTTAAGGGCGCGGATGAATTTTTTTTCCATTTTACTAAAATCAATCGTTGCGGTTTCTTTGCGGGCGATAAAAACATAATTGATATCATTGCGTTTTAATGTGGTAAGATGCGTTCTTACCAATGCGCGCAAGCGTCTTTTGCTACGGTTTCGAATCACTGCATTGCCGACTTTACGGCTAGCAGTAAAACCGATATGGCATGGTTTGTTATTATCATTTTTCTTCAAATATTGAACAATAAAACCGCTATCAGCAATAAAAGCGGCATGTTTGGTCATGCGTTGAAAATCTTGACGTTTTGTGAAAATGGCAATTTCGGAGTTAAAATGGCGTAAATCACGCGGCAAGAATTTTCCGTCCTTTTCTGCGCCTTGAATTTAATATGCGACGTCCATTTTTGGTTGCCATACGGCTTCTAAAGCCATGACGGCGTTTGCGAACCAAATTGCTTGGTTGAAATGTTCTTTTCATTGTTGAATACCCTTTACAAAATATGCGCTAATATAGCAATATAGCATGAAATGTCAACCATAATCAGCCGATATGGGTAAAAATGAAAATTATTTTTAAAATCAAGCCATTATCATTGCTGGCGATATGTTTTATCTTGGTGGCTTGCGTGCAAAATCAGGAAGATACGGACTATTATCAAATAGAAGAGTATCAGCTTGAAGATTATCATACGCAAGAAAACATTCTTGCCAAACCTCTTAAACAAGCAAATGAATATGACCCTAATCGTTTAATAGGGCTTTCTTATGGTGAGATTTATCAAAAATTAGGGGCGCCCGATTTTGCCCGCCCCGAAGGCAATAAAGAATTTGTGCAATATCGTGATAAGGATTGCCTGCTAGATTTATTCATAGAATATTGGGAGGGTGTGCCGCCACGCGACCCCCAAAATGCTGAAATTGGCAAACAGAGGCGGCAAAATAGCAGTATCACCTATGCAAAATTACGTGATTCTTATCGCGATGCTAATGTGCCGCCCGCTATTTTACGACAATGTTTATATATGTTGATGGAACAACGCGAAAAATAGTATAAGAATTATTGTAAGTGATATATATCTAAGGAGATAGAAATGGGTGTATTTAATGTAATGAAAACGGCAAGTGGCGGTGCGTCACTGGCAAATTTAGTGAAGCGCGAAGTGGAAACATTGCTGCGTGATAGGCTAGGTGCTTTACTACAAGAGCAGAATCAGTTTGTCACCCGTGATGAATTCGAAGCTGTTAAAATCATGGCAGAAAATGCTTTACAACAAAATGAAAAATTACGCATCAAAATTGCTGAATTGGAAAAGAAAAAAAACAAATAAGTTTGCATTAGCGCATAGCAATATGCTACAACACTGCTTTGCGATATTTAAATAAATAAGGATAATATCATGGAAAATGATTATTTATTTACCAGTGAGTCAGTGAGCGAAGGGCATCCTGATAAAATAGCCGACCAAATATCAGATGCGGTGGTTGATGAATTTTTAAGGTTAGCACCAGAAGCAAGAGTGGCAGTGGAAACCCTTACAACCACCAATCAAGTGGTGTTGGCAGGCGAGGTGCGTGGGCCTGCAGAAATAGATGCCGATAGAATGGAAACATTGGCACGTGGCGTGGTGCGCGATATTGGCTATGAGCAAGATGGCTTTCACCATGAAAATTTCAAGTTTATTAGCTTCGTGCATCAGCAATCGGTTGATATTGCACAAGGTGTGGATTCTTTAGGCGAAAAAGATGAAGGTGCGGGCGATCAAGGCATCATGTTTGGCTATGCTTGTCGTGAGACTGAAAATTTAATGCCAGCTGCAATTGATTATAGCCATCAGATTTTGCGTCAATTATCATCATTGAGACATAAAAATCTTGATTGTGGGCTATTGCCTGATGCTAAATCGCAAGTCACATTATTATATCGTGGTGGCAAGCCAGTGAAAGCGCAATCGGTGGTGGTTTCCACGCAACATCAAGAGGGTATGAGTCAAGCCGATATTCATGCGCTTGTCAAAAAATATGTTATGGCGGTGCTACCAGAAGGCTGGATGTGTGATGATGATGAATTTTATGTCAATCCCACAGGCAGGTTTGTGATTGGTGGTCCTGATGGAGATGCGGGTTTAACGGGACGCAAAATTATTGTTGATACTTATGGTGGGGCAGCACCACATGGTGGCGGTGCGTTTTCGGGCAAAGACCCAACAAAAGTAGATAGGTCGGCTGCCTATGCTGCGCGCTATTTGGCAAAAAATGTGGTGGCGGCAGGTTTGGCTGAAAAATGTGTGATACAGCTTTCTTATGCAATTGGGGTTGCCCATCCGATTTCTGCCTATGTTAATTTTAGTGGCACTGGCAAAGTGGCAGAGCAAAAAGTATCGGAGGCTTTGCGTGATTTGGTGGATTTAAGCCCACGCGGTATCAGAGAAGCATTACAGCTTAACCGCCCGATTTACCGTAAAACTGCCAGCTATGGCCATTTCGGACGCATCCCCGAAGAAGATGGCTCGTTTTCATGGGAAAAATGCGATTTGGTGAATCAGCTAAAATCTCTGTTATAATAAAATGATGCTCCTCCGCTCTTATGGGCGCAAACGCTCAAAATATATTCGCCCCTATCAACAAAAACTGCTTAATGAAACATTGCCAGATTATCGCATTAATCTACCCGATAATATGCCGATGGATTTGGCTGATTATTTTGGTGGTAAAAATTATCAATCTTATGCGTTAGAAATTGGCTTTGGCGATGGCGCACATTTGGCATGGCAAGCAAAACAAAACCCCGATTGTGGCTTTATCGGTGCCGACCCTTATATATTAGGGGTGGCAAAATTATTACGCCATATTGATGATAAAAATTTAAGCAATATTCGTATTTTCAGCGATGATATTCGCTATTTTCTGCCTTTCATACCCGAAGCCAGCCTGCACCATATTATCATTTTACACCCCGACCCATGGCCACGCAAAAAGCACCATAAAAGGCGGTTGATTCAGCCCGATTTTATTGATAGTTTGCATCATTTACTTATTGATGGGGGGTGTTTGACGATTGGCACAGATTCCCCTTGCTATATGAAATGGATATTATGTATGATGCTGGCGCACACTGATTTGCGCTGGGATTTTCATAAAAATTTGAATGGGCATCAACCGCAATCATGGTACGAAAAACCTGAAATAATGACACATTATGGCGAAAAAGCAGTAGAAAAAGGGCAAGATGTGTGGTATTTTAAGTTTATAAAACAGTAACATATTATCGTTCCACGTATCTTTACTAAAGCAAGTCTTAACATGAAAAAAATATTATTGGCATTGATGCTATTATTACTTCCGCACCATGCGGTTGCACTTCCGCATTTTTATACTGGGGTTGGCACAATTTCGGCTGATAGTGGTAAAAGAAAAACAACCAGCCTTGAAAATGGTTCAAACACCACTATTGAAAGCAATGATTATATTGTGCGTGCGGGCTATGGTCTATCGGTGGGTTTTTCTGCTGGCAATGTTGCTATAGAAAGCAGATGGCTAGATTATGGTATGATAGATAGAAACGCGCCATCGCATATACGCCCAACAGATATTACCGAGCAAACCACTCATCTTATTGGGCGCATGGGTACGAACTTTTTTGGTGTTAGGCTGAGCATGGGTTATGGCAAAGCGACAATGAAACCTGGTGACCCCGCTTTATCACGCACGACATTTGATGTGTTATCAAAAGGCATAGGCGTTGATTTTAAGATAAGCCTGCTTGGGAAGACGCGTATTTTTGTGGATTATTACAATAATTCATATCAGAGCACAAAGTTTAATGGCAGGGTTTATCAACAACAAGAACAAGACCATACAATCATTTATGGTGGCATGACTTTCCCACTATTTGGGTTTGGCTCTATTGCAAAGGCTGCGACACCCGGTTAAATTACTGAGTGGCTAAATTACTGAGTAATTAAATTAGTAAAAATTTTGGACAATATAAATGACATAAAGCCCAATGGCGATAGCGCCATAGGCACGATAATTTTTACGATTCAGCACATAAAAACTAACAATAGCACCAGCAAATAACATCAGGGGAATATCAATAAAGATTAAATGTCGGTCGATTGTTAAAGGAAAGAATGTAGCGGTAATGCCCAATACGGCAAGAACATTAAAAATGCAACTGCCGATAACATTGCCAACAATCACCTCGCTAATTCGCATTCTTATGGCGGTAATGGTGGCAACCACTTCGGGCAATGATGTGCCAAATGCAATAATGGTTGCACCAATCACGCTTTCAGGCACATTAAATGTTTTCGCAATGGCAGCACCATTATCTACTGCTAAATGTGCGCCGATTAATAATAAAACAAGTCCGCCCAGCATTTTTGCAATATCGATGATCAGTGAATAATTTTGCGTATTATCTGCTAACGCATCATTGCCAATTACTTTACTATATTTAAGCGAGAAAAATATATAAAATGCAAACATTATCAGCAAGCCAATACCAGAATACCATAGGATAGTGCTATGTAATATTGCGATAACAAACAAAGCAACGAAACTTGATAGCATGAAGCCAAGATTAATTTTGATACTTTTATTGATGGCAACCGTGAACGGCATTAATGTTATGGCAAGCCCATAAATCAGTAGAATATTGGCAAGATTACTGCCCACCACATTGCCCATCGCAATGCCAACATTGCCCCGATAGGCGGCAATGAAACTTGCCATAAATTCAGGTAAGGATGTGCCAAAGCCAATAACAATTGCCGCAATGAAAGTAACCGACATACGAAAATATTTGCTTAAATTAACGCATGATGTTACCGCCAATTCACCGCCTAGATAGAGGGCAATCAATCCAAGAAATAGCAGAAAATATTCAATAAACATTAAAAAGGCAGCTTAACAATGGTAATTCTAAAATGGCAGCATTTGATAACGTGCTAATAGATAGATGCCAGTTACAATCACCATAGCAATGACGGCTTTTAGCCAATCGGGAATCTTATTGAACATTTTTTTGAGGCCTTCTTTTCTTTATAATAATGCAGCTTTATCGCGTTTTCTTTGTGCTGATGATGGAATTTTCATCAAGTCACGATACTTTGCCACAGTTCTACGGGCAATATCAATATTTTCTTTTTGTAAAATATCCACAATCGCATCATCAGAGTAAATTTTGCTTTTTTGCTCATTATCAATTAAATTTTTGATACGCTTGCGAATGGCTTCAGTGGAAAGCCCTTCAGTATCGCCATTGATGGCATTGGTAAAGAAATATTTCATTTCAAAAACACCATGCGGTGTTGCCATATATTTACCCGAACAAGTGCGGCTGATGGTGCTTTCGTGCATCTCAACATCTTGGGCGATGTCTTTTAGAACCAACGGTTTTAGCCCATCAATGCCATCGCGGAAAAAACCAATTTGCCGCTTGATAATTGCCTGCCCAACCCGCATGATGGTATTGTTGCGCTGGGTGAGGGCGCGAATCATCCATTTTGCTTCTTGCCAATTTTGCTGTAAATATTGCTTATCATCTTTATTATTCGCTTGCCCAAACATACTATGATAATAATCATGATTGGCGCGCACCGAAATAAAAGAACGTGGGCTTAATTCAACATACCATTGATTGCGAGCATTTTGTTTTACATATATATCAGGCACAACCATATCGGCATTTTGTACCGAAAATTCAGAAACTGGATTTGGGGTAAGGGCGCGAATTTCTTTTAGCATATCGCGCAAATCATCTTCATCTATTTGGCAAAGTCGCATTAATTTACGATATTCGCGTGCCGCTACCAAATCAATATTAGCCAATAAAAGTGACATGGTGGGGTCAAGGCGGTTTTTATCTTTCAGCTGCAATGCAAGACAATCACCTAAATTATAGGCGAAAATACCAACGGGGTCGAATTCGCGCATGATAGTTAACACAGGTTCAAGTATTTTTTTAGCGATGTTTAAATCGGCACTTAACCCATCAATATCATTATTCAGCCAGCCACGTTCATTGATAGTGTCAAAAATTAATTGTCCAATCATAATTTGGCGGTTATCGGTAAAATGAATGCGTAATTGCTGTTCAATATGGTCGCGTAAAGAAGGGGCATCAGTGGCAGAATCATCAAGGTAATTATAATCAGAATTGTAATTTTGATAGTTTGGTTCGGAATCAAAATGGTCTTCTTGGGTCATATCAAGCGCACCATCACATGTGCCATCATGGGTTGCGGCATCAAAAGCATCGCCTTCATAATCAGACGCAGTATCATTGGGGGTGTTATCATCTAATCCATCACTGGCATGGCCTCTATCATTTTCTAAAAATGGATTGCTCTCCATAATGCCCGCCATATAGTCGTTTAAATCCAGCATATTAAACTGCAACAACTTAATTGCCTGTTGCATTTGTGGGGTGAGTACAAGATTTTGACTTTGTCTTGCATCAAGTTTTAGATGGGGTGAAGACATGGTAATTACATCCTAAAATCGTCGCCCAGATAATGGTCGCGAACTTGTTTGTTGTTAATGATAGCATCGGCCGTGCCTTCTAGCAATAATTTACCGTCATAAATCACATAGGCGCGGTCGACTAATTTAAGGGTTTCGCGCACATTATGGTCGGTGATCAGCACCCCCACATTGCGCTGTTTTAAGCGAATAATTAAGTGTTGAATATCTTTGACAGCAATTGGGTCAACGCCTGCCAAAGGCTCATCAAGCAAAATATAAGATGGGTTTGCCGCCAATGCACGGGCAATTTCTAATCTTCTGCGCTCGCCCCCCGATAAAGCAGGGGCAGGGCTTTTGCGTAAATGTTCAAGCGAAAAATCAGTTAGTAATTCATTTAATTTTTGCTTTTGTGTTTGCTTGTTTTTTTCATTAATTTCTAATATTGCTTTGATATTTTGTTCCACTGTTAGCCCGCGAAAAATAGATGCTTCTTGTGGCAAATAACCAAGCCCTAACCGTGCGCGGACATGCACTGGTAATGCGGTAATTTCTTTGCCATCCATAAAAATATGCCCAGCATCAGGCATTAATAAGCCACTTAACATATAAAAGCTGGTGGTTTTGCCAGCACCATTAGGACCTAATAATGCAACTGCTTCACCGCGATTGAGGTAAAAACTAAAATCTTTAATCACTAACCTGTTGCCGTATTTTTTTTGTAAATTACTGGCGGCAAATCCATGCTGTGATATATCATAGCCTGTTTTTTCTTGTTTGGCTGTTTGGTTTTTTTGTTGCTTCGTAAATAGTGATTTAAGATTGCGTAAATTTTTTGAGAATAAATTTTTTAATTGTTTTGTAGAGATAAAAGCATTTGCCATAATCGCTTGATTTTTCCAAATAGAATCTATAATAGAAACTGTGTGATTGGCAAACATTGACTTCTCTCTCTTATTTCAAATATGTTTTATTCTGCCTTAAATTGAACGACCCTCCCTCATTAAGAGAAAAAATCGCACATGGCGATGTAATTTTTCTGCCCCTTTTCGTTATAATTTCTACATTACCGCACATTTCTAATTGCTCAGTCGCATAATTGAAATATGCTTGTTCGGCTGTTGCGTCACGTTCTGGCATGGTAGCGATAATAGACCCGTTGGCGACCATATAATCAGCAGTTTGAGTTTCATCAAAATAGATGACTGCCTGTTCGCCCATTATCAGATTATCGCGCCAATGATACGCAAAATCACCCGAAAAGTGAAGTTCTTTTAAATAAGTAATGTTATCATCAAAAACCCCTTCGGCATAGCTGGCTATCATTTGTGTGCCTTCAACATCGTTGAATGTCACATCATTGATAGACAACCTATTGTCGTTAACTGCAAGAACCATGCCATTTTTTCCAATCAGTGTATTTTTATCAGATTGAAACTTTGCATCTCTATATAAATCAAGGGTTTCGGGTGATATTTTATAGTGAAAACCAATAGTTTCAAAGCGATAATTTTTCATAAAACCGTATGATTTTTCATTGCTCATCGCAGTGTCATTATTGCGATTCAGAGTCATTTGCGCGGTGTTGAGTTCAAAATTTTTAGCGTCACTATCAAGCTTAACATTATCTTTCATCGTGATAATATTATTTTGTGCGAACATATCATAGTGAAAACCAATAGTTTCAAAACGATAATTTTTCATAAAACCATATGATTTTGCATCGCTCATTGCAGTTTCATTATTGCGATTCAGGGTCATTTGCGCGGTGTTGAGTTCAAAATCTTTAGCGTCACTATCAAGCTTAACATTATCTTTCATAGCGATAATATCATCTTGCACCAACATATCATCGCTGCGTATTTTTTGTCCGCTTTTACGGATATTAATCAACCCGTTACGCAAATGATAATGATTTTGCGCGATAAAAACAGTTTCGTCAGATTCGATGGTGAGCGGGTTGCCACCACCGATGGTAATCATATCATCTTTTGCAAAATTATAAGGAATATCTCTCGGGTAATTAGAGATTTGTGGCAATGATGATGGATTAGTCGTTTCCCATAATAGCAGCATTAGCGGTAAAATAATCAGCATTAGCCTTAGCATAATATCGCTTAACAGCCAGCCAATGGCATAATAAGGGCTGTAGCGGTAGCGAATTTTAGTTAATCTTATCTGGTAAGCAATATAATGATAGAAATAGAAAAATGGGCGTATGGCAAGCCACATTTAACTCAAGCCTACCCTTAGGCAATCATGAATATGAATAATGCCAATTGGTTTTTTGCTATCACCCAGTACAAATAGGCTGGTGATTTTATGTTGCTTCATCAGATTGATGGCTTCCACTGCCAGCGCATCTTCCGTGATATATTTACTATCAGCGGTCATCACATCGCCTGCACTGGCATCAAGCGAGGGGTTACTGGCAAACCAACGGCGTAAATCACCATCGGTAATCACTCCAATTAACATATTATCATCACCCATCACACCCGCACAGCCAAAGCTTTTGGTGCTTATTTCAAGGAGCACATCATCCATTTTAGTTTGTTCACCCACCAATGGTAACTCACTGGCATCATGCATTAAATCCGATACTTTCAGCAAATTTTGCCCTAATTTGCCACCAGGGTGAAACATTGCAAAATCTTCTGGCGTAAATTGTCGTTTTTCTAATAATGCCACTGCCAGCGCATCGCCTAATGCCAGCATCATGGTGGTTGAGGTGGTAGGGGCAAGGCTGAGCGGACAGGCTTCAGGCGCGGGTGGTAACACCAGTGCGACATCCGACATTTTTGCCAAAACGCTGTTTTTGCCCGATGTGATGCCTAAAATTTTGATTTGATTGCGCTTGCAAAATTGCAGTAAATCGCCCATTTCATTGGTTTCGCCAGAATTGGATAATGCCATCACCGCATCACCCCGACAAATCATGCCTAAATCGCCATGCGATGCTTCACCCGGATGCACAAAATAAGCAGGTGTGCCAACCGATGCCAATGTGGCGGCAATTTTGCGCGCAATATGCCCGCTTTTGCCCATGCCAGAAATAATCAATCTATCTTGGGTTGCCATAATCAGCTCAATCGCTTGGGTAAAGCTATGGTCTAGGCTCTGTTTAAGGGTTATGATACCATTGGCTTCAGTTTGCAAGACTTGGGCGGCAATATTGATGGAATCATCACTCATAATTGGCACGGAATTTTAATTTTAATGCAGGTTTTTCCATAATCTGCGCTTATGTGCATAAAGCACAAATACAAAGAATAATAGGAATAAAATCACTTTAATGCCCAGTGATTTACGCTCCTCCAAATGCGGTTCTGCTGCCCACATCAGGAAATTCACAACATCGTAAGACATTTGCGCCACAGTGGCATCATGCCCATCTTGATAGGCAACTTGGTCATCATATAAAGGTTGTGGCATGGCGATTAAATTGCCTGAAAAAGCATCATTATAATAAAGCCCTTCTGGCACTTCTACACCCGCAGGTGCATCATCATGATAGCTAGTCAGCAACGCATACAGATAGTCAGGACCATTGGCACGCGCTTTGGCAATCAGTGATAAATCAACAGGCAAGGCACCGCCATTGGCATAGCGGGCAGCCGCATCATTAGCGAATGGCGAATAAAAACGGTCAGATGGCAAAGCAGGGCGCGTATACATCTCACCCTCATCATTCGGGCCGTCAGTCACTTCATATTCTGATGCTAATGCTTTGATTTGCGCTTCATTATAGCCTAACGCCTCTAAATGGCGGTAAGAAAGATATTTTAAGGAATGGCAAGCGGCGCAGACTTCCTTATGAATTTGAAAACCACGTTGCAATGTTAGCTTATCATATTTGCCAAAAATACCAGAGAAACTCCAATCTTGTTTGGCGTAAGAACCACCGCCCCCTGCCGCCAATGCAGGATTGGCAGAAATAAGCATTAATGGCGCGATAATTGTGATAACAGAAGCAATTTTAGGCATTTTAAGCATTATATGTCTCTTCATGATTTTAACACCGATTGTGCAATGGATTCAGGTAAGTCTTTGGGTGTCTCCCTTGATGAAACTAGTGGCACAATCACCAGAAAATGTAAGAAATAATAGAAAGTTGCCAGTTGCGCGATTAATACATAAGGCGCTTCAGCTGGTTTTGCCCCTAACCAACCCAATAAGATGGCATCGGCAATGAATAGGAACAAGAAAATTCGATAAAGTGGGCGGTAACGGCACGAACGCGTCTTTGCCCTATCTAACCATGGTAATATAAATAACACTGCAATCGCGCTAAACATGGCAATCACCCCTGCCAATTTATCAGGGATTGACCGCAAAATCGCATAAAATGGTAGAAAATACCATTCTGGCACAATATGCGCGGGCGTTGATAAAGGATTGGCTTCAACATAATTATCGGGATGTCCTAAATAATTAGGCGCGTAAAAAATGAAAGCGGCAAAAACAAGCGCAAACACACCGATTGCAAATAAATCTTTTGAGGTGGTATAGGGATGGAAGCGCACTGTATCTTGCGGGCTTTTAACATCAATGCCCGTAGGGTTGTTCGCACCCGTCATATGCACCGATACCACATGCAGCATCACAATGCCCAATAGCACAAAGGGCAATAGAAAGTGTAGGGCAAAGAAACGGTTAAGTGTTGGATTATCAACCGAATAGCCACCTAACAGCCATGTCACAACTTGATCACCCACTATTGGAATTGCACCGAACAGATTGACAATCACGGTTGCCGCCCAAAAGCTTTGCTGCCCCCATGGCAATACATAACCCATAAAAGCGGTTGCCATCATGATTAAGAAAATCACCAGTCCAAGAATCCATGTTAGCTCGCGCGGGGCTTTGTAAGAACCATAATAGAGCGAACGAAACATGTGGATATAGACTGCGATAAAAAACATAGATGCGCCATTGGCGTGCATATAACGCATCAGCCAGCCACCATTCACATCGCGCATGATGCGTTCCACCGAACCGAACGCCAAATCGGCATTGGCAGTATATTGGCTTGCTAGCAGAATGCCCGTAACAATCATCAGCAACAGAATCACCATTGCAATCCCGCCAAAGCTCCAGAAATAATTGACATTACGTGGCATTGGGAAATGCATATATTCATAATGTACATAGCTGAAAATAGGCAGACGCGAATCAATCCATTTTACCAGCGGGTTTTTGAAATCAGGTTTGGGAATAGTATTTTTATCCATAATTTTTCCTAATGCTTAACCAATGCGAATAGAATTATCGGTTGTGAATTGATAGGCGGGCACTTCCAGATTGGTGGGTGCAGGCCCTTTACGGATACGCCCCGATAGATCATAATGCGAGCCATGACATGGGCAGAACCAACCGCCATAATCACCACGCGTTTCTGTTACTTTTTGCCCTTGTGGCACACAGCCTAAATGAGTGCAAATGCCTACCACCACTAGCCATTCAGGGTTTTCGGCACGTTCATTATCTTGTTCGGGGTCGCGCAAGTCACTTACATCAACATTTTGTTCAGCTGTGATTTCTGATTCGCTCCGTCTTCTGATGAAAACGGGCTTACCACGCCATGTTACGGTGATAGTTTGCCCAACTTCAATTGCGGAAAGGTCAACATCTATCGATGCCAAAGCCAAAACATCTTTTGAGGGGTTATAAGAATTAATCAGCGGCCATAATAATGCAACACCGCCCACTGCCGCTGTGCCTAGTGTGAGCAATTCCAGAAAGTCACGCCTTTGTTCAGACTGAGGATTTTCGGATTGTAAATTTTGTTTTTTTGTTGCCATAAGAAACTCTCAATATCTTAAAAATAAAATATGTGTTTATTCAATAGCGCAATCTTATCAAAAATACAAGTGCCGTTTTCGCAAAAATAACAAAAAATTTTGGATAGGTATACAACAACTTTAGTATTGAGCACAGCGGGGGTTGTTAAGGGGGCAGTGGCAAGAGGCGTCTGCTTGGCAAACTGTCCAACGGACAAAAGTTTGACAAGCGCGCATCGAGAAGCCACCCGCGCCCCCTTAAATAATAAAGCCAAGCCGCAAAGCCCCCGCATTATAATGTTTCACAATACGCACTATATTAGTGTTGACTAACTTACACGCACCGCCTTTGTGCTAGCCTCCCCTCCACCCCTGCGAATGCAGGGGCTAGGGTGCAAAGCACTAAGAGAGTAACGAATGCGATGGCTTTATTTATCGATATGTTTGCCACCTGCGCTATTACAACGAATTCTTTTCTTCTATTTCATTAGAAATTTCATGATAAATTTCTTTTAACTCTTCTAATAATTTTCCTCTTTCTTCATAACCATCTTTTTCGTCTGTTCTTAATAAATAATGAGCAATGCTATGGCAATTAGGACATAAAATAATAATATCATCTTCAGTAGTTTCTGTTTCAATAATGCGCGTAGCTAGCGGGGTGAGATGATGACCTTCTACAATTGAATCTTCGTAATGAAATTTACATGCCTCACAACTAGACCCTCTTTTTTCTTTTATTCCACGAAGAAATTTTGAATCTCTTATAGTGATTGTAATTTCAGATGTTGTTTTTCCACCCTCCATTGCACTGAAATGCTGATACTCCGCAAACTTTTCTTCTGTATTTGCAATATCAATATCAATAAGTTTTTCTCTCTGTTGGTGTGAATTTTTTTGTTTTTTAGCGTTATCCCATCGGTGTCTTAATTTTTTACCATAAAAATCAACCCATTCTTCTCCATTATAATTTAGCAACTCATAACTGCCTACCGTTTTGATGAGCGCATCGCTTATGCTCTTTATTTTAGCATCAATATCATCATTTTTTTGCTGTTCATTTAATAAGTATGAAAATTCTTCAACAATCATTTTCTTATGGTCTTCAGCATGAATGGTGATAAATTTCTCGGGGTATCTAATTGATAAAAATATATTCAGACGGCTATTATATATTCTATTATCTTTTTCATTTTCTACTTTAAATATATGTTTGAGGTTCTCATCTAAAGCGGTTGCAATCTCTTTTTTATCCTTTTTATCTTCTTTAGCCAGATAACTCGCCAATGCCGCATAAAAATAAGTGCTAATCCAACGAGTCATATTATAATTAGTACCAGGATTCATTAAAGCTGTATTATCAACGCCACATTTTAATTCATCTAATTCAACTTTGTCATCAAAAAAGAAATTATAGATGCTTTGAATTTCCTTTTTAATCTTTTTTTTCGTAACATTCACAAAGCAATAATGCAAATATAATGTATCACATATTAGCGCAACAAATTCTTTAAATTGAGTATCATCTGCATATTTTTCTTTTGTCCACGCAATTTGCACAATCAATTTGGCATTGCCTGATTCTGCTTCTGTTCCCTCTGTTATGCCAAGATGAGTTGCTATTTTTTTATATTCTTTTAATATATTACTAGCTTGTTTTTTAAATTCATTATATTGCTTATCATCCGCAATAATCGGTATCTCAAGACAATGTTTAATATGCTCTTCTTGCCATACATTTTTAAATCCTAATAATTGAGAGGGTAGAAGCTCTGCTTTATTCTTGCCCTGCACGGCAGCAAGCCATACGTCTATAATTTCTCGTGCATTTGTAAAATTTCTTGCTTTCGCCATTTTTATTCCCCTAGTTTATAGTTTTATAGATTGAGGTAATTTACAACAATTGAAAAGGCAGTGCAAAGGGTTTTATTGGTGTGTCGATAAATACAAGCTCTGCATTCGTTACTCACGCTGTGCTGTGCACCCTAGACCCCGTTTTTCAACGGGGTGACGATGATAGGTGTGTTATAATCGGGGGTTTGGCAAGAACACCTACACCCTAAACTCATTCGCAATATTCAACAATCCCTCAATATCCAATTTTTTTTCTAACATATCGGCGAATTCATCTAAGGCGGTATCTGCCTTTTTCATAAAATAATTATCCCCATGACTATCATCGCCACCGCCACCATCAAGCCCAAAAAACGCCTGATAAAAATCAGCATTATCGAATAACCCATGAAAATAACAGCCAAAAACCTGCCCGTGATATTGCCCTTCCGCCTGAGAGGATATTAAACGGGCTGATACCAACCGCTGATGGTTGCTTGTGAGCCACTGATTTTGTCCACCTGACTGTTTACCAATATAATGGGTTTCGCCCAAATGAATCTCGTAACCGCTAATGTTATAATGCTTGCCCTTAATCAGTGCTTGCCCATTGCTGTTTTCCAGCACTTTATGCTTGCCTAATGATGTTTTAATCGGTAATAATCCCAAGCCCGCAATTTCCTCAATATTGCCCTCAATGTGATGCGGGTCGCTGATACTCGCCCCCAACATTTGAAAACCACCGCAAATGCCCAATATTTTACCACCACGCCTCAGATGGCTATAAATATCGTGTCTCATGCCCGACTGCTGAAGATGAAGCAAATCATTGATGGTGTTTTTACTGCCTGCCAGAATCACCCAATCGCATATTGGCAATGGCTCATCGGGCGCAACCATCAGCATATTCAGGCGATTATCGCGCTCAAGCGGGGTGAAATCATCGGCATTGGCGATTGTATTGAGCCGAATGATGCAGATGGTTTTTTGCGCGCTATTATTTTTGCTACTGGTATTATTTTGCCCATTTTGATAACGCCGATTCAGCGCCATCGAATCCTCATCAGCAAAATATTTTGCGCCATTGAAAAAAGGCACAATCCCCAATGATGGCAAATTCGTTTGCTTGCCAATCATATCAATCGCATCGGTAAACAGGCTTTCATCACCGCGAAACTGATTGATAATGTAAGCTTTCAGCAATTTTTTTTCAGGTGCGGTTAATAGATGATGTGTGCCGATAATCGATGCAATCACACCGCCCCTATCAATATCCGCCACCAATATAACGGGCGCGTTGATGGCAGTGGCAAAGCCCATATTGGCAATATCATATGCGCGCAAATTCACTTCAGCGGGCGAGCCTGCGCCCTCAACCAAGATAATATCAGCCTGTTTGCTGATATGTTGAAAGGCATCAGTCACATATTTTAACAATTCGGGTTTGCGTTTATAATAGTCGCGCGCACTGATTTGACCGCTACGCTGTCCGCAAATAATCAGTTGCGATATATTATTGCCTTCGGGTTTTAGCAAAATCGGGTTCATATATTTTGTAGGGGCAATATTGGCGGCGAAGGCTTGAAAGGCTTGGGCGCGTCCAATCTCGCCACCATCAATGGTAACTGCCGCATTGTTAGACATATTTTGTGGCTTAAATGGCATCACGCGCAAACCTTTGCGGGTGAAAAGCCGCGCAAGCCCAGCAGTGATGGTTGATTTACCGCTATCAGAGCCCGTGCCTTGTATCATCAGGCAGGCGGGTGATTGACGCGCCATTATTTATGCCTTGTCATTATCAGTTAAAATTCAATGCCGATTTGCGCTTTAATGCCATCACGAAAAGGGTGGCTAATTTGCGTCATTTCAGTGACCAAATCAGCGATTTCTATCAGCCTATCAGGGGCATTGCGCCCTGTTATCACTATATGTAAATCATCACGCTTTTGTTTTAAACTTTCAAGCACCTCATCAAGCGGCAGATAATCATAGCGCAACACGATATTAAGCTCGTCTAATACCAGCATGAATAAATCGGGGTCATTCATTTCTTGCTTGGCAAATTCCCATGCTTTACGGGCGGCATCAATATCGCGCTGTTTATCTTGAGTTTCCCATGTGAAACCCTCGCCCATTGCGCGAAAACGGCATAAATCAGGAAATTTTTTTAACGCCTCATGCTCGCCTGTTTGCCACGCGCCTTTCACAAATTGTATCAGCGATATTTGTTTATCGCGCCCCAATGCGCGAAATATAAGACCGATGGCAGCAGTGGTTTTGCCCTTGCCCTTGCCCGTATGCACGATGATGAGGCCTTTCTCGCGCAATTTATCGCTCATTATCTTGGCGCGCGCTTGCTTCTTTTTCGCCATTTTTTCATTATGGCGGGCAAAATTGTCGGGTGGCTTGTCAGACTGTGTCATCAGATTTCAAACTTAATTTTCGGTGAGATTATCGCTGGCATCATCGATTGTTTTTTTCAATTTATCCCGATAAAGCGCGGCAAAATCAATCGGCTGTAGAAATAAAGGCGGAAAGCCACCTTCGCTAGCGGCATTGGCAAGAATATTACGCGCAAATGGAAAAATGAAACGCGGCGCTTCTACCATTAAAATGGGTTGATAATATTTTGCATCTAAATTTTCATTCATCTCTATCACTGCCTCATAAACCAATTCGGCGATGAATTGTGGGTGTTTTTCAATACTAGCCTCGCATTTAATGGTGAGGGTAACGGTGAAACGCTTCTCATCAAGCTCATTGGCGTCAATATTGATAGATAATGCAATTTCAGGTTGCCCTTTTTGTGCGTAAATATGTGGCGCATTAGGATTTTCGAATGATAAATCTTTCAAATATTGCGATCGAATGATAATGGGTTGCCCGGGAAGTCCTGCTTTATCATTTGGTTTTGCAACATTTTGTTGCTCTGGTTTTTTCTCTGGTAATGCTTTTTTCTCGTTTTCATCAGATGTTTCATTAGCCATAATACAGCCTTTCATTTGTTAATACAGGTAATTTATTACTATCGTAAATGATTTATAACATTTTGACAAATATTTATGGTTAATTTTTAAGAATTTTTACAAAGCTTGCTGATAAGTCGAATTTTGCCCTTGTGTTGGTAGATTTTGCAAGATATATTTATGAGTCCAAAAGCATAAAATGCCAAGATAGAAATAAATGTTTAATTTTTGAGGAAGATAACATGAAATTCACCGTTGACAGAGCAATATTAGGACGTGCGTTAGACCATATTCAGGGCGTGATTGAACAGCGCCATTCGCAAAATATACTTTCTTATATCAGGTTGAAAGCCAAAGGTGATATGGTTGAATTAACGGGCACGGATAAAGAAGTATTCATGCAAGAACAAATTGCCGCTGAAATTAGCGATATTGGTGAAACCATTGTACCAGCGCGCCTTGCCCACGAAATTGTGCGTAAATTGCCCGATGGCGCGATTGTTGAGGTGAGTGTTGACGATAATATGCTTAAAATGCAAGCGGGCAAGAGTAAATTTAACTTAAATCTGCTTGATATGGGGGGCATGGATGGTGAAAGCGGTTTTCCTTCACCCGAACAAGGGCCTTTTTCGGCAGAATTTACAATTGAATCTGAAAAATTAGGCAAGGCAATTAAAGCGGTGAAATTGGCAATCTCTAACGATACCATGCGGCATTATTTAAATGGTGTTTATTTGCATCATGCCCATGATAGTTTGTGCTTTGTTGCCACTGATGGGCATAGGCTCGCCTATTTTGCGGGTGAATCACCGATTGGGGCTGAAAAAATACCGGGCGTGATTATTCCTAAAAAAGCGGTGCTAGAAATTGTTAAATTATGTGATGAAAAAACGCAAAATATCGTGGTGAAAGTCAGCGATAAATTGATAAGATTCGAATTTGAACATATCACCCTTACCAGTAAATTAATCGGTGGTGAATTCCCTGATTACCAACGGGTGATACCGCAAGATAATGATAAAAAAATGAAAGTCGAATCGGGTAAATTGCGTAAAGCGGTTGAGCGGGTCAATATTTTTGCTGATGAATCAAGCGCGATAAGATTGAAAGCTGACGGTAATTTGCTTGAACTTTCCACTCGTTCGCAAGAATCAGGTGAAGCGGTTGATGAAATTGAAGTTGAGTATGAAGCAGAAGCACTTGAAATTGGCTATAATGCAAAATATTTGCTAGATATTGCCGATAATATCACGGGCAATGCAGAATTTGCGTGGCTGAATAACAGTGCTGCCACCATTATTCGCGATATTGATAAAGAACAAGTGCTGTATGTTTTGATGCCGATGCGAGTGTGAATAAAATCAATTTGTGATTACTGAATTTACACTTAACAATTTTCGCAACCATCATCAGCGACATTTCAACACTGATGCACCGATTATTCTGTTCACGGGCGATAATGGGGTGGGTAAAACCAACTGTTTAGAAGCGCTTTCGTACCTAACAGCAGGCAGGGGGTTGCGTCATGCCAAAGCAGAAGAAATTTTACCGCAATATCCTAAAAATGCCGAAACAGCTTTAATGGGTTGGGGGGTGCAGGCGCAAATAAAATGCCAAAAATATCAGCAAAAATATCAGCAAAAATATCATCAGGGCGCATATCAAACGAAATTGGTAAAAATCGCCACTGGCTTTGCGCCACATCAGCATAAAAGGCATGTTTTTATTGATGGCGTTAAGCAATCATCGCAAATTGTGCTAGATGATTACGTTAAAATGCTGTGGTATATTCCGCAAATGGCGCGTTTGTTTCACGATGGGCGAAGCGGGCGTTTACGTTTAATTGATAGGGTTGCCACATTATTTGATGCGCGCCATTATGGGCGGTTGCAAGCCTATGACCAACAAATGCGCGAAAGATTATTGGTGCTGATAAAACATGGTTGTGATAACAAGAAAAATCAATGGCTTGATGTGCTAGAAAATGATATGGCGCGGCGCGGTGTTTCAATCGCCACCACCCGTAGCCAGATGGTGATGCGGTTAAATCAATGCGCGCAAACACCGCCCATTAAAGAGTTCCCTAAGCTGAATTTAACATTGCAAGGCGAGGTTGAAAATAAATGCGACCTACAAAATGCCGCCCGTAGCGAAGATGATTATGCGCGGTTTTTGCATGATTATCGCGCACAAGATGTGCAGGAACAACGCACCCATTTTGGAATCCATCGCAGTGATGTTTTGATTGGCTATTTTCCGCTTCATGTCCCAAACCGCGTGATGCAAGCGCAATTATGCTCAACAGGTGAGCAAAAAATGATTGTGATGGCACTGATTTTAACGCAATTACAATTATTGCTACAAGAAGAGAGTACCACACCCTTGCTACTGCTTGATGATATTGCCGCCCATTTGGATAAGCAACATGTGATGGCATTATTGAATTTTTTACGGCATGTGAATGTTCAATTATTCTTAACAGGCACGAAAGATGATTTTTTACATGATTTATCAACTGAATATTTACATTATGCACTGGATTATTCTGCTTAAATCGCGTATGGTGTAGGCAGTTTGTTAATGGTTTTAATATTCAAAAATTTATGGTGCAAAACAATATTATGTCACAAAATAACGAAAATATTGATAACGAAAATATTGCTTCTGAAGATATAGAAGTAGAAGCATATGATGCTGGCTCTATCAAAGTATTACGTGGGCTCGAAGCGGTGCGGAAACGCCCTGGTATGTATATTGGCGATACTGATGATGGTTCGGGCTTGCACCATATGGTGTATGAGGTTGTGGATAACGCCATTGATGAAGCATTGGCAGGGCATTGCGATACGGTAGTGGTTAATTTGCACCCCGATGGCTCGGCATCGGTTTCGGATAATGGGCGCGGTATTCCCGTTGATATGCACGCCGAAGAAAACATGTCTGCTGCCGAAGTGATTATGACGCAACTTCATGCAGGCGGTAAATTTGATAATAACAGCTACAAAGTTTCGGGCGGTTTGCATGGTGTTGGTATTTCGGTGGTGAATGCTTTATCGCTTTGGTTGAAATTGAGCATCAGGCGTGATGGTAAGATTTATGAAATGGATTTCGCAGATGGTGCATCAGTAAAACCTTTGGCGGTTACTGGCACATGCGATTTAGACAATACAGGCACAACAGTGCGCTTCATGCCGTCACTAGATGTGTTCAGCAATATCACTTTTGATTTTGATACGTTAGAGCGCAGAATCCGCGAATTGGCATTGTTAAATTCGGGCGTGAAAATCACCCTCAACGATGAACGCTATGCCGAACATATCAGCCGCGACTATCAATATGAAGGTGGGGTGCGTGCTTATGTGCAATATCTTGACCATTCCAAACATGCCCTGCATGACGAGGTTATTTATATTAAAGAAGAGGTGGATGGCACCACTGTTGAAGTGGCATTGCAATGGAATGATAGTTATCATGAAACAGTTTTATGCTTCACCAATAATATCCCACAACGCGATGGTGGCACACATATGGCGGGTTTTCGCACGGCACTCACGCGCCAGATTAACCAATATATCCAGAATAATAGCAAGAAATCAACCATCACCCCAACGGGCGATGATGCGCGTGAAGGCTTAACTTGCGTGTTATCGGTGAAAGTGCCAGACCCTAAATTTTCATCGCAAACCAAAGATAAGCTGGTATCATCAGAAGTTCGCACAGTGGTGGAATCGGTGGTCAATCAAAAATTAGGGCAGTGGCTGGAAGAAAATCCAGCATCGGTGAAAAAAATCATCAATAAAATTATTGAAGCGGCAACAGCCCGTGAAGCAGCACGTAAAGCGCGCGAATTAACGCGGCGCAAAGGTGCGCTTGATTTTGGTGGCTTGCCCGGTAAATTGGCCGATTGCCAAGAACGCAACCCCGCATTATCAGAATTATTTATTGTTGAGGGTGATTCCGCGGGCGGTTCTGCCAAACAGGGGCGTGATAGGCGCACACAGGCGATTTTACCGCTTCGGGGCAAAATTCTAAATGTGGAACGCGCACGTGCCGATAAAATTGTCGCATCGCAAGAAATCACCACCTTGATTGCTGCGCTTGGCACGGGTTATGGCAAAGAAGATTTTAGTCTTGATAAATTGCGCTATCATAAAATTATCATCATGACCGATGCCGATGTTGATGGCAGCCATATTCGCACTTTATTGCTAACTTTTTTCTATCGTGAAATGCCAGCATTGATTGAGGCGGGGCATATTTATATCGCGCAACCGCCTTTGTTTCGTGCTAAGCGCGGCGAGAAAATCGTCTATCTGAAAGATGAGACTGCGTTAGAAAATTATCTGATTGAAAATGGCGCCAGCAAAGTAACATTTCATCTGCATGACGGAGAAACATTTGCGGGCAGTGATTATTTTGATATGATTAAAAAAATGGCGCGCGCGCAACGGCTGATAATATCGCTGATGCGTAAAATTGGGCATCGCGATTTGATTGAACAAGCGGCAATTTGTGGCTTGTTTCGTCCTGATTTAGTAGAAAATAAAGAAGATGCGTTTCAGGTGATTAACGAATTGGTGGTGCGGATGAATCAGCTCGGCAATAAAGAACAGATTAATTGGCGCGCTGAAATGGATATTGATGGCATTAAATTCAAGTTTTTAGATGATGGTATCGAACGCGATATTTTGCTGGATTGGGGCGTGTTGCAAAGCCATGAAGCATTGCAATTATTCAAGATGTTTGATTATTTGGCGGGCATTTTTAAGCAATCGGCAACATTGCAAGTTGATAAGCAAACCAAGCGTGTTAATGGCGTGGGTGAATTGCTTGATGCGATTTTTGAAAGTGGCAGAAAAGGGCTCACCATTCAACGCTATAAGGGTTTGGGCGAGATGAATCCCGAACAATTATGGGAAACCACATTAGATCCCGAAATTCGGTCGATGGTGCAGGTGAAAGTTGGGCATCCTGATACGGCAGAAGATATTTTCTCAACCCTGATGGGCGATACAGTTGAGCCACGTCGTGAATTTATTCAAGCGCATGCGCTGGCAGTGGGGCAGTTAGATATTTAGGAAAAACTTGCTTTTTTACGATTTTGCCGTTAAAGTGAAAACAGATGCCTTATAAGTGAAGCATAATAGGCAAATGGAGCAAGATGAGAATAAATAATGGCAGTTCTATCAAAGGAAATGGTAGGCTAACAGCAACAAAACGCACAGGGCCTGCATCGACAAGTGATGCGGTTTTTTCGGTCAATTCGGACGATAAAATAGAAGAAACTGATGAAGCCAGTGGTACGGGCGAAGCAGGTGATATTGCTGGCAGTGCGCTGGGTGGTATTGGTGCGCTATTGAATCTGCAAGAAGTGCAGTTGGGCGAACAACATAATCAGCAGGCGGCTGATTATGGGCAAGGGCTAATAGAACAATTACGGCAGCTACAAGCCGAGCTATTACGCGGTGATATTACGATTCATCGGTTAAATGCGATTCAGAAATTCATCAATCATAATCGGAGCAGGGCGGCGCATAGTTTGGCATTAGGCGCGGTTATCTCGCAGATTGAAACCAGAGTCGCGGTTGAGATGGCAAAATACGGACAAGATATCGCGCTGACGGATAAAAAATTGTAAATCTCTTGTTTTCGTGTTGCGTCATATAGTAACGCACAATGCCTTATATATTGAGCAATCCTGACACGCACCGCCATCGTTAGTATTTGGTAAAGCGGGGCAATCGAAGCATATCTTACTTTCAATGCGATTGAAGCATTGAAAGTTTTAGATATACTGGATTGCCAATTCCGACTCTTATTAACCTATCATAAATATAAACATCCTATAGGCAATCCGCATCGACTAAAACTTTGAAAATATATTTTCAAAGCAAGTCTTGCTCGATTGCCCCCTTGATACTATAAAAGCTGTAGCGACACGCTAGATATTTGTGTTGAGCAATCTAACAACATACACCATCGTTAGTATTTGGTACAGCGGGGGGTAGGCGGTGGCGGTGTGTGTTAAGAATTCGTCAATACGAAAACCGTGCATGCCCGCGATACATTAATATATGGGGGGCTTTGCGACATACGCTTCGGCTGGTTTGTCCGTAGGACACCAGCCTCGCGATGGCGCCCCCCATGCCCCCACCGCTGTGCTTAATACTGGCGACAGTGTGAGTTTCGGATACCCAATACTAATGGCGGTGCAAACCTCACCCCCACCGCTGTGTTTAACACAAAGGAGTATGTGCTAAAACAATATATTATATAAAAATCTTGTAACTGAAACTGTTTTTTGCTATCAAGATAAGCATCATATGTCGCAAATATCGATTTTGCCATATCATCATGCGGGTGTAGTTCAAAGGTAGAATTCTAGCCTTCCAAGCTAGCTGTGTGGGTTCGATTCCCATCACCCGCTCCATATTCTTGAAAAAGATGATAATCAACTATCTCCCAAAAAACAAAGGGACTCCGTGATGAGCCCCTTTATCCGATTGAGCAAAGCCCTATCAATTTATTAACTATCATTTTTAGGAATCATTCGTCAATGTTTAAATTTTTAAAAACAGACATGGTTTTGCCGCTTATCACATACCCCCAATAAAAAACATTTCATAAAAATATTGACTTATGCGTGGTTTTTGCGTATTTATCAGCAGAGACTTTATGCAAAGTTTTGTTTTGTAGTTTTTTATGCTAAAAATTACGGGTTTTTGTAAATATTCTTTGAGTGTGAGGTATAATGAAGAAAATTTTAATAACGACTGCTTCTGTTGCGCTATCGGCGGCATTGATTGCTGGTTGTGGCAAAAAAGAAGAAGTAAAAGAGGGAATAAAAATAGGCATTCTGATGGGCTATACGGGTCCGATTGAAAGTCTAACACCCGATATGTCAGCGGCTGTTGACTATGCAGTGTCAGAAGTTAATACTTCTGGCAAATTCTTGGGTGGCACACCTATTTCAACGGTGCGCGCTGATAGCACTTGTGTGGATTCAGCGGCTGCAACAACAGCGGCAGAACGGCTTATCACATCTGATGGCATTTCTGGGCTGATTGGCGCTGATTGTTCTGGTGTAACAATTGCGGTATTAAGTAATGTGGCGATTGCCAATGGTATGGTGATGATTTCACCATCGGCAACATCACCCGCATTAACCACCACTGAAGATAATGGCTTGTTTTTCCGCACCTCACCATCTGATGCGCGTCAAGGCGAAGTGATGGCTGATGTGGTGATGGATCAGGGCTATAGCAATGTGGCACTTACCTATACCAATAATGATTATGGCAAAGGTTTAGCTGATGCGTTTGAAGCGGCTTTCACAAATGCAGGTGGCACCGTTACAACATCGGTACCGCATGAAGATGGCAAGGCTGATTATTCTGCAGAAGTGAGTGCGCTCAGTTCAGCAGGTGGCGAAGTTTTAGTCGTTGTTGGCTATCTTGATCAAGGTGGCAAAGGCATTGTGCAAGCATCGCTAGATTCTGGCGCGTTCGATACATTCGTTCTGCCTGATGCGATGGTTGGCGATTCATTGCCAGCGGCAATTGGACCAAAACTTAACGGGTCATTCGGGCAATTACCGGGCACTGATAGTGAAGGTTCTATGCTATTTATTGAGATGGCGGCAGAAGAATTTAATAGTGAGGGGCCTTTTACGGCTTCAAGCTATGATGCTGCTGCGCTGATGCTACTTGCCATGCAAGCAGCAAATTCAAGCGACCCTGCTGATTATCAAAGCAAAGTGTTTGATGTTGCCAATGCACCGGGTGTGGAAATCGGTCCTGGTGAATTGGGCAAAGCACTTGAATTGCTGGCAGATGGTCAAGAAATTGACTATGTTGGCGCAAGTGATATTGAGCTGATTGGTCCAGGCGAAAATGGCGGTCGCTATCGTGAAATCATCATTGCAGATGAAGCGATTGAAACTGTTGGCTATCGTTAAGAAATAACAAGAAAGCCCGCTGTTTTATTGGTAGCGGGCTTTTTTTATGATGATAAAAGTTGAAAATCTGAGCAAAAATTTTGGTGGTGTCGTTGCCGTTAATAATTGCTCATTAGAAATAAAAAAAGGTACGATTACGGGATTGATAGGGCCGAATGGAGCAGGCAAAACAACATTATTTAATGTTATTGCAGGGCTTTACGCGCCAACATCTGGCAAAGTTTTCCTAGAAGGCAAAGATATTACGGGTCTTGCACCGCATGAATTATTTCATTTGGGCGTGTTACGCACATTCCAAATTGCCCATGAATTTTCGAATATGAGTGTTTTAGAAAATTTGCTGATGGTGCCGGGCGAGCAATCGGGTGAAAAAATCTGGAACGCCTTATTCGCGCGCAAAAAAATCGCGCTAGAAGAAAAAAAATTACGCGAAAAAGCCTATGAGGTGCTTGATTTTTTACAAATTAAGCATTTAGCCCACGAACCAGCGGGCAATCTTTCGGGCGGGCAAAAGAAATTACTAGAATTAGGGAGAACCATGATGGTAGATGCCAAAATCGTCTTTTTAGACGAGGTAGGCGCAGGCGTTAATCGCACATTGCTCAATACGATTGGTGATGCCATCATGCGCTTAAAGGAAGAGCGTGGCTATACATTTTGCATGATTGAACATGATATGCAATTTATCGGTAGATTATGCGACCCAGTGATTGTGATGGCTGAAGGCAAAAAATTAGCTGTCGGCACAGCGCAAGAAGTGATGAAAAACGAAAAAGTGATTGAATCCTATCTTGGGCGTGGCTCAAAAATAAAGAAACAAGGATGAAATAATGCTATTGCAATGTTCGAATATGGTTGGCGGTTATGGGGCAGCTAAAATTTTAGATGGTTGCATGATTAACAGCGATAGGGGCAAAGTCACCGTGATTGTGGGGCCGAATGGCGCGGGTAAATCCACAGCGATGAAGGCAATTTTTGGCATGATAAATTTGCAATCGGGCGATGTTATCTTTAATGGTGAAAATATTAACGCGCTCTCGCCGCAATTAAGAGTGGCAAAAGGAATGGCATTTGTGCCGCAAACCAATAATGTTTTTCCAACCATGAGTGTGCAGGAAAATCTGGAGATGGGCGGTTTTTTACGTCAAGATAATATTCAACAAACGATTGATGAGATTTACCAACTTTTTCCAATTTTGCGTGAAAAATCAAAACAAAAAGCGGGCGAGCTATCGGGCGGGCAACGGCAGCAGGTGGCAGTGGGGCGGGCATTGGTCACCAAGCCTAGTTTGTTGATGCTCGATGAACCAACCGCAGGCATTTCGCCGATTGTGATGGATGAATTATTTGACCGTATCATTGAAATTGCCAAATCTGGCGTGGCAATCTTGATGGTAGAACAAAATGCGCGCCAAGCATTGCAGATTGCTGATTGGGGGTATGTGTTGGTGCAAGGGCAGAATAAATTTAGCGATACTGGCGAAAATTTATTGGCGAATCAAGAAGTGCGCCAATCATTTTTAGGGGGGTAATAAGTGGAAGATATCTTAAATAGCCTGATATTACTGGTCAATTTTATACTGATACCGGGCTTTGTCTATGGCTGCCAATTAGCGATGGGCGCGTTGGGTATCACGTTGATTTATGGCGTGTTACGGTTTGCCCATTTTCCGCATGGCGAAGTGATGGCATTGGGCACTGGTATTGTGGTGCTTACCACTTATGTTTTTCAGGCACAAGGTTTAAGTTTGGGCGTGTTACCCACAGCATTGCTGGCATTGCCGATAGGGATTATTGGCACAATCGCCTATGTTTTACTGATTGATCGCTGTGTTTATAAATATTATCGCGAGAAAAAAGCCAGCACGACAACCTTTTTGATTGTTGCGATTGGGGTGATGTTTATGTCCAATGGCTTGGTGCGGTTTTTCATTGGCCCGAAAGATAGGAATTTTCAAGATGGCGAACGTTTTATTATTCACGCCAATGAATTTAAGGAAATATTTGGTTTAAGCGAAGGCATTTCGTTCAAAACATCGCAAGGGTTGACGATTATTATCACATTGATTTCGGTGAGTTTGCTGTTTTGGTTTTTAACCTATACCCGTTCGGGCAAATCAATGCGCGCCTATGCCGATAATGAAGATTTGGCATTGCTTTCGGGCATCAATCCTGAAAAAGTGGTGCTGATGTCATGGGTGATTGTTGCCTGCCTTGCCACCACAGGTGGCACACTTTATGGGCTGGATAAAAGCTATTTGCCTTATAGTTTTTATCAAATATTATTGCCATTATTTGCGGTTGCGATTGTTGGTGGACTTGGCAATCCTGTGGGCGCGTTAGTGGGCGGTTTCGTGGTATCATATTCTGAAATTATCGTTACTTCTGCCTATAAGAAGTTTTTTAATTATATTCTGCCAGAATCACTGGAGATGAGCGGATTAGCACAATTTTTAGGCACGGAATATAAATTGGCAGTCAGTGTTGGTATTTTGGTGTTGGTGTTAATATTTAAGCCGCAAGGTATTTTTAAGGGGCGGCTGGTATGATAAAAGTTGCTAATAAAATAATGAAATTTTCTCTTATAGCGGCATGGAAAGAACCACAACAGCGGCATAAAAGCTATTTTGCGATTATGGCAGTGATGGTTTTACTGGTTGGCATATTCAATAGTTGGAATGTTGCGCTATCTATCGTGTGTTTGTCAATTATTAGCGCGGTGATGACATTAGGGCTGAACATGCAATGGGGCTATGCTGGTTTGCTAAATGTAGGGGTGATGGGTTTTGCCGCGTTAGGCGGTGTAACGGCAATGCTCACTGCATCACCACCTGTTGCTGAAGCATGGCGCGCGGGCGGTTGGCAGATTATATTAGGCAGTATTATTTTTGTCGGCACAATTTTATTGGCAATATTTTGCTATAAAAAAACATCTGCGGGCATGAAGCGTATCGGTTTAATGGGTGTTGTTATATTGATTGGCGTGTTCACTGCGCGCTATTTCTTCACATCAGGCAAAGGCTTGGTAGAGATGGTTAACCCCATACAGACAGGCTTTTTGGGCGGACTGAATTTACCTATTCTTATCGGCTGGCCATTGGGCGGCTTGGTGGCTGGAGCAGTGGCAATTTTGATTGGTAAAATTGCGCTTGGCTTGCGGTCAGATTATTTGGCGATTGCCACATTAGGCATTTCCGAAATTATTGTCCATATTTTCAAGAACGAAGAATGGCTCACGCGCGGGGTTAAGAATGTTACGGGTTTACCGCGCCCCGTGCCTTACGAGGTTGATTTGCGCACCAGCGCATGGTTTAAGGCAGTGCATGATGTGATTGGCGGTAATATTTATATCCTATCAAGCAATTTTATAAAAATTTGCTATATCGGCTTGTTTTTAAGTGTGTTAATCGTGTTATTCATTTTATGCGAACGCGCCCTTGCCTCGCCATGGGGACGCATGATGCGCGCCATTCGCGATAATGAAACAGCGGCGGCTGCAATGGGCAAAGATGTGGTAAAACGCCATTTGCAAATTTTTGTGATGGGCTCGGCGATTATCGGCATTGCGGGTGCGATGTTGGTAACGTTTGATGGACAATTTACGCCATCAAGCTATCATCCATTGCGCTATACTTTTTTGATTTGGGCGATGGTTGTGGTTGGTGGTTCTGGCAATAATTACGGGTCTATATTGGGCGGTTTTTTAATCTGGTTTTACTGGGTGCAGGCCGAACCAATTGGTTTATGGTTGATTAATGTGACCACATTCTTTTTAGCTGACGGAAGTGGTGTTAGGCAACATTTGTTGGATAATGCGGTTTATATGCGCTATTTCACAATGGGATTATTGATTTTATTGGTGATGCGTTTTAATTCCGCAGGGCTGTTGCCAGAACCTAATCAGCAAAAAAACAATGAAGAGCAAGCTGTGAAAGCCACCTAAAAAATTAACCTAGAAAAAATTAGCCTAGAAAAAATTAGCCTAAAAAATTAGATTGGCAAATAATGACATATCTGCCAACCTAATTGGCTTTAACCATTTTATAAGGAGAGGTTAAAACTTTGTGCTAATACCAACCATCATTTTGGTTTGGTTCAACTGATTTTGATTGTAAAGATTCCTATCGATCGTTACGCTGGTAAAGAATTTGCCGTTACGGATAAGATTGCTTTGCACTTTATTTTTGTTAAGATATGGCAAACGGCTTTGATAAGCGATTGCTAATTGATGATTTCGTTGCTGGGTGGCAAGCTGATAATGATGTGTGACATTGTTGAAATTACCATTTTCATCGTAACCATCAACCGTATTTTGGGTTAATGTGCCGCTGGTAACGCCCAATTTGGTTGCAAGATTGATGGTCAACCTATCATCTGTTTGCGCGATATTCTTGCCAATAAAGCCGATTTGATATTGGTTGGCAGTTAGATTTTCAATCGATGCGAAATCATGATGCAACATATCAACATCAGTTTGGTATTGCGTATAATCAGCATAAATAGTTAACCTTATTTTATTATCGGGGCTTTCATTCTCGGAATCTGGGGTTAAATTGCGTTGGATATGCAAATCGGTAAAGCGAGAGAGAGAGGCGTTTTTAAGCGCATAAGCACCGCTGGTTTGCGCGCCTAAAAATTGTTGATATTCGCGCAAATTCCCGATGCCGATGCTGATATTTGTCTTACCATTATCATAGCTAATATCAGCACCTAATTCGCTAAAATCTCTATCATTAACATTATTGTCGCTATCAAACGCGGTTTTGGCAAACGCACCTTTTGCGGCATAAGGGGTAAATGTGATTGTATCATCAAGCTGATGCGTGGTTTTAATATGGGCAATATCAGTGCCAGCAGGGCGAATATCGGTAAAGCGCAAATTGTTTGTAGTATTTTTATTCAATAAGTTTAAGTCATCGATGCGGTAATCAGCATAAAATACGATTTGTGCTGATGATGCACCATAATGATAAGAAGCATTCATCCAAGCATTATCGCTTTGCGTACTAAAAGTAACATGCGCCTGAGAGTTAAAATTTTGTTCGTTGAAATTTTTAGTGGTTATGTTATCATCGCTCTCAAGATTGCTGATATAAGCATCTAACCCAAATGTTAGCGGGTCTATCATGGCTTGTGCAGGTGTTGCGGTAAAGCTACGGTTATAATTATCTCTGATGCCGATGCTCAAATCATTAATCACCCCGCCAAAATGATGCGATAGGTTAATATTGCTTTCGCTCAAACGCACGCCACCTGCCAAAGCCTGATTATCAATATTCACAGCCAAAGCATCACCTTGCGGTTTTGATGCTTCGTCTAAATTCAACATGCCGCGCCCATAAACATCATCAGTGCCATCATCGCCTAAATCATCGGCAGTATTTAATACCAAATCCACCAATTCTGTTGAAGTCATAGAAGGGAACAAGCTTTTTAATGCGGCCAAAGCACCCGTTACATGCGGTGCTGCCATAGATGTGCCGTGTTTATTTTCATATTGCTCATCACCATCACTGATAGAAGTGGAATAAATCGTATGGCCGGGGGCCGCCAGACAAAATTCTTTTGCGTCGCCACAACCATTGCTGAATGAAGCAATCCGATTATCACTATCAACCGCGATAACAGTGAGCCATTTGCCAGCAAGCTCACTTTCAATATTGGCATAATTGCCTTCAAAAGAAGGAATATTAGCATTATCTGCACCCAATAAAAAAGAGGCAGATAGCGTTACGCTGCTACCGCTTAAATCGGAATTATAATAGGCTTTTACCTTGCCAGTTTCACTATTTAGACCATGATTGCCATTGGCAAATACCACGATTGTGCCATCATTAACCGCCTGTTTCCATGCATTGACAGATATTTGCATCATTTGATGATTGACAATATCGCCGTCTGTATTGACAAAATTTTGCCCATGCGGACGTTCGTAATAATAATGACCGATACCTTCAACCGTTATTCGCGAGGTTGTGTGTGACCCCCAACTGTTATTCATGGCAATAATATCATCACCGCTACCCTCATAAATGGCATTGGCAAGCTGGGCGGTGGTAATATCACCCACACCTGCATCACTGAAAATGGCAATGGGCTTAATTTTGGCTTCATACGCCACCCCATGCATGCCAGCATCATCTTTATTACCAGCAATAATGCCAGCGATATGCGTGCCATGTGTGGCGCAATCATTCGTATCACAATGCACATTTGTGCCACCAGACGAGGCATCAAAACCAGTAACAAATACATTTTGCAAATCAGCATGTGTTGTATTGAAAGGCGTATCTAATATCGACACTGTTTGCCCTTTGCCAGTGCCACCACGCGCATAAATCGCAGAGGCTTTTATATTCGCAAGCGCATAATTTTTGGTATATTCATCAGTTTCAAAATCAATAGGGTTAAGAATGACAATATTGTCATCATCAGCATTGTCGGCATTGTCATCAGTGCCACCACCATCAACAACAGCATCATCATCTATGAGGGCATTATCTGCATTATCGGAATTTTCATCATTCGCATTATCATCAGCATTGTCGGCATTGTCATCAGTGCCACCATCAACAACAGCATCATCATCTATGAGGGCATTATCGGCATTATCAGAATTTTCATCATTCGCATTATCATCAGCATTATCGGCATTGTCATCAGTGCCACCATCAACAACAGCATCATCATCTATGAGGGCATTATCTGCATTATCGGAATTTTCATCATTTGCATTATCATCAGCATTATCGGCATTGTCATCAGTGCCACCATCAACAACAGCATCATCATCTATTGGGTTGTCACTATTATCGGCATTGTCATCGCCATCGCCACCATCAATAATAGCATCATCAGCATTGTCATCCAGAGGGTTGTCAATAATATTGGGACTGCCTCGATTATCACCCACCTCAAGATTATTAGGGCTACCACCCGCACATGCCGTTAGCAATAGGCAGAATGAGATGTAGGCAAGAAAAGAAATTAAATGGGACATAACGCAACTCTTAATATGAAAGTAATAAGTAATAGCATATTATTAACATATTATTAGTAAATTGCAAATAAAAAATAGTATTAAATTAATAATTTAGTTATTTTTTTAATATTTCTTAAGAAACAGGCTTAAATGATAGAAAATAATCACAAAATCAGTTTGAAATCGTAAAAGCACGGTTATAATTTATCGAATCAATAAGTTTTTAATTAAAAATCAGCCGTAATGCCAGCAAGCATCTCGATTTGAGTTACATCTTGCTGATGCTGAAAATGATTATCGATGCTGATAGAGGCAAAGAAGCGGCGGTTTTGTAATGGTAAATTTTTGCGTTCATGCCGATTATGGATTATGCCCTGATAGCTGATGGCTAATTGCCGATGGCGGTTATCAACAGCTAAATCATAGTGATTGCTGACATTATTATAGCTGCCATCTTTATTGTAACCTAACACAGTATGTTGCACCAAACCACCATCAGTAACCCCTAATTGCATGTTCAGGCTAACAATTAAGCGGTCATCATCGCTGATAATATCCGCGCCTGTGATGCCAATCTTGGAATGGTTGGCTTGTAAATCGGTAATATCAGCGAATTGTTGATAACGCATATTAACATCGGTTTGATACAGCGCATAATGTGCGAAGAGTGAAAATCTACTATTTTTATGAAGCTTTTTACTGATATTAATATCGGTGAATTTTGAAAGGCTTGCCCCATCAAGCGCATAGGCGCCAGTGCCTTGTGTTCCCAAAAATTGTTGATATTCACGCAAATGCCCGATGCCGATATTGATAAAAATTATATCGCTTTTATAGGTAAGGTCACTGCCCAATTCGTTAAAATCATGCCCTGTATCATAATTGCCTTTGGCGGCATAAGAGCTAACCATCAAATGCGAATTAAGGCGGTGTGCCACATTCATTTGAGCGATATTCTCGCCAGCGGGGCGAATGGCAAAAGCGCGCAAAACGCGTTCATCGCTACCACCAGCTGGCAAAGTTTTCAGCTTAAAATTATCATGAAATGCTACCGAAGCCGTACTATTGCCATCATCGTGAATCAGCTTTACCCATGTTTGATTATCATCGGCTTGGTAGCTTAAGCTGGCTTGCGGGGTTAATGCGTAACTTTCAACTTTGTGGTTGGCACTGGTTAAATCTTGCATATAATCATTAAGCGATGCGGTAATAGGTTCGCGGTCAATTTTGGTTGGGCTGGTGATAAAAGTGCGCTCATAATTATCGCGTATACCAATTTCAATATTATGGAGTTGCGTGCCAAAATGATTGGCAAGGGTGAGCGAGGTATCATTGAAACTGGCCCCAAAACTCTTATTATTGGCAGTAACCGCACTCACATTGCCCACTGGCTGAAAGGCAGCCTGCAAATTTAACATGCCACGCCCATACACATCATCAATGCCTGCCTCGCCTAAATCGGTGGCACTATCAAAAATTAATGTTACAATTTGAGCACCATCCATAGAGGGGAAAGCCTGTTTTAACAGCGCAATCGCACCTGTAACATAGGGCGCCGCTTGCGATGTGCCACTTACACCGCCCCATGAAGAGCCTGATGTATCAGTATAGGTGGGACCAAAAACATTGTAACCGGGGGCGGCGATACAGTAATTTTTGGTAATACCGCAACCATTGCTAAAATTTGTGATGTTATTATTTTCATCAACGGCAATAACGCTAATCCATTTACCTTTTAATGCCTCATCATATTCGGGAAACATGGCTTCATAAGAAGAAATATTAGCATCTGCAAGGTTGAATAAGTTTGAAGAACGCACCTCTAGGTTCGGATCGTCATTTTTTGAAAAATTTGGATTAGTATAAAGCTTTACGATACCAGTTTGACCATTTAAGCCATGATTACCATTGGCAAACACCACTATTGTGCCCTTATTAACGGCATTTTTCCAAGCGGTTAATTCATTCGCTGGTGGCTGGTAGTTACGAGCTTCACACTCTGTGTCATTAAAATTTTTACCGGGCGGGCGCGTGTAATAATATCTTTTGCCCTGATAGATAATACAGGCTTTTTCTTCTGCACCCCAACTATTATTCATGGCAATAATAGTTGTGCCACTGGCTTCATTAATAGCCTTCGCTAATTGCTCGCTGTTTGTGTCATCTTTGCCAGTCTCATCAAAAATAGCGATCGGTTTGATTTTAACCTCATAGGCAACGCCATGCATGTTTTGAGAGAATATATCATTCTCTGGGTTGTCATCATTCTCTGGATTATTATCATTAGTTGTATTTTTGCGCGCGCCGATAATACCCGCCACATGCGTGCCATGATATGTTGCATTATCATTACAGATTGTAGAACAAGAAATATTGTTACCGCCTGACGACCCATCATAACCAGCGGTGAAAGCCGAACCATCATTATCATCAATAAATTCTTTATGGCCTATAAAAAAAGGCGTATCCAAAACTGATACGGTTTGCCCCTTGCCCGTATAGCCCTTATCATAGGCATAAGAAGCACAAATGGCATCTAGCCCCGTTGATTTTTTATATTCAGCGGTGCGTGCTTCAGATGATGAAGATACGACACATTTTGTTGTGCTATTATCGATAAAACTTTCATCGGGAGGATCAATATCGTTTGCATTACCTCTGACAATTTCGACATCTGGCGTATATCCACAGGCAGTTAATGTTACGATATATAAGATTATAGAAGCAAAATTTTTCATCAATACAGTTGATAGTTTTAGAGTATAGGGCACTTTAATTCCTCCAGTGTATGTATGTTATCCATTTTAACATTGTCACTTATGATAAGCAATTACTTTCTATTTTGACATGCGCATATCGAGAAGCCAGTCCGCACCACCCTTATACACAAAATTAGTCTGAAATCGCAAAAAGCACGATTATAATTTATTGATTGGTAAATTTCTAATCATAAATCAGCAGTAATGCCAGTAAACAGACTGGTTTGAGTTAAATCTTGCTGATGCTGATAATGATTATCGATGATGATGGTGGCAAAGAAGCGGCGGTGTTGTAATGGTAAATTTTTGCGCTCATGCCGATTATCTATGTTGCCCTGATAGCTGATAGCCAGTTGCCGATGGCGGTTTATTACTGCTAAATCATAGCGATTGCTAACATTATTATAGCTGCCATCGTCACGATAACCTAACACAGTATGCTGCACCAACGCACCATCAGTAACGCCTAATTTCGTGGCAAAATTGATGGTTAAATTATCATTCTTGCTGATAATATTTGCCCCTTTCATGCCGATTTGATAATGGTCGGCTTGTAAATCGGTAATATCAGCGAATTGCTGATAACGCATATTAACATCAGTTTGATACAGCGCATAATGTGCGAAGAGTGAGAATTTACTATTTTTATGAAGCTTTTTACTGATATTAATATCAGTGAATTGTGATAGGCTTGCCCCATCAAGCGCATAGGCGCCCGTGCCTTCAGTACCTAAAAATTGTTGATATTCACGCAAATGCCCGATACCAATGCCGATAGAAATTATATCGCTTTTATAGCTAAAATCACTGCCCAATTCGTTAAAATCATGTCCTGTATCATAAGTGCCTCTGGCGGCATAGCTGCTCATCATCAGATGCGAATTAAGGCGGTGTGCCACATTCATTTGGGCGATATTCTCGCCAGTAGGGCGAATCGCAAAAGCCCGCAACACGCGTTCATCGCTATCACCCGTTGGCAATATTTTTGGTTGCTGATTATCATAAAACGCTGCCGATGCTGTGCTATTGCCATAATCATAAATCAGCTTCATCCAAACCTTGTTGTCATCGGCTTGATAGTTTAAATTCGCTTGCGGCGTTAGTGCGTAAGTTTCAGCATGGTCACTGGCACTGGTAAAATCTTGCATATAATCATCAAGTGATAGCGTGATAGGTTCGCGGTCAATTTTGGTTGGGCTGGCGATAAAAACACGGTTATAATCATCGCCTATGCCAATGTTAACATGATGGAGTTGCGTGCCAAAATGATTGGCAAGGGTGAGTGAGGTATCGGTGAAAGTAGCACCAAAAGGCTGATTATCAACAGTAACGGCATTCACATTGCCGAGGGGTTCAAACGCAACCTGTAAATTTAACATGCCACGCCCATACACATCATCGGTACCTTTTTTGCCTAAATCACTGGCACTATCAAAAAGTAATGTTACAATCTCGGCACTACTCATAGAAGGAAAAGCCTGTTTTAACAGTGCAATCGACCCTGAAACATGGGGTGCCGCTTGCGATGTGCCAGTGAAATTGGCCCATTGAGAGCTACCAGTAGTATGGGTAGGGCCATGAATACCGACCCCTGGGGCGGCGAGACAATAATTTTTGGTAACGCCACAACCATTGCTAAAAGGTGCGATATTATTATTGCCATCAACGGCAACCACGGTAATCCATTTGCCTTTTAAGGCGCCATCATATTCAGGAAACCTTCCTTCATAAGAAGGAATATTGGCTTTTGAACCACCGAATAGGCTTGAAGAATTCACCCGTACAACAACCTTAGAATTTGAGGTAAAGTTTTTATCATAATAAAGGTTTACGGTACCATTTTCGCTGTTGAAGCCATGATTGCCATTGGAAAATACCACAATCGTACCTTTATTAACGGCATTTTTCCAAGCGGTTAATTGAACAGTTGATGGCCGTTCATTAGCAGTGGTAAAACAATCATCGCGAAGGAAACTTCCACCTGGGTGGCGTGCATAATAATAGCGTTCACCATTATAGTTAACACAAGCTTTTCTTTCTGAGCCCCAACTGTTATTCATGGCAATAATATTTGTACCACTGCCTGCATTGATAGCTTTTACTAATTGGCTGCTGTTTTTATTATCACTGCCAGTTTGACTAAAAACAGCGATAGGTTTGATTTTAGCCTCATAGGCAACGCCATGCGTGTTTTTACTTTCTTTCAGAGAAATTGTATTTTTGCGCGCGCCAATAATGCCCGCAACATGCGTGCCATGATATGTTTTGGAATTATTACAGGTTTTAGAACAAGAAATATTGCTATTGCCTGATGATGCATCATAGCCAGTGATAAAAGTCGAAACATTACCACCCTTAAATTCGGCATGGCTCGTAAAAAAAGGCGTATCCAAAACTGATACTGTTTGCCCCTTTCCCGTATAGCCCTTATCATAGGCATAAGAGGCACGAATGGCATCTAGCCCAGTTGCATTTTTATATTCAGTATCGCACGCCGCAGATGATACAGGCACAGCACATTGTGGTGCGCTATCATCAATCATCCTGTTGTTGTCAGCAATGTTAACATCGTTTGCATCACTGCGCAAAGCGTCCTCATCTGGCGTATATCCGCAAGCAGATAATGTTACGATACACAACATGATAAGAGCAAAAACTCTCATCGATACAGCTGATAGCTTTAAAGTATGGAACTTATTTCTCCCTCTAGTATATTGCGTTCGTTTTAACATCGTTACCTATGATAAGCAATTATTTTCTATTTTGGCATGCGCGTCGTATATTTGCCTCAATCAGTTTTTCAATTTTCGCAATAAATTGATCGTGGATTTATCTTTGCCAATCGGGTCGGCATCATGCAGCATCGGCAGAAGCGTATTGGCTAATTCTTTGCCCAATTCCACCCCCCATTGGTCGAATGAATTGATGTGCCACATCACGCCTTCCACAAAAACGCGATGTTCGTAAAGCGCGATAATCTGCCCTAACACAAAGGGCGTTAATTTTGGATAGGCAAGCGTGATTGATGGGCGGTTGCCCGTAAAAACACGGTGCGCCGCTTGCATTTTTTGCGCCTCGCCCTGATAGCCTAATTTACCAGCAATTTCCATCGCCTGTTCACTATTTCTGCCAATCATCAAGGCTTCTGATTGCGCCAAACAGTTGGCTTTCAGCAAATCATGGTGATGCTTTAACGCAGGCTCGTGTCCATTTGCGGCAATTAAAAATTCGGTGGGGATAATATCAGTGCCTTGATGCAATAATTGGTAAAAAGCATGCTGCCCATTGGTGCCAGCCTCGCCCCAAATGATTGGCCCTGATGCGCGAATTACCTGCTTGCCATCAATATCCACCGATTTACCATTGCTTTCCATATCCAGCTGTTGCAAATAAGCGGGCAGACGCGCTAATCGTTGGTCGTAAGGCAGAATCGCACGGGTGGCATAATTACAAATATTGCGATGAAATATGCCCGTTAATGCCAGCAATATCGGTAGGTTTTGCTTCATATCTGCATTGCAGAAATGCCTATCCATGCTTGCGCCACCTGCCAAAAAATCTTGAAAATTTTGCGTGCCAACCGCAAGCATTATCGGCAAGCCAATCGGTCCCCATAATGAATAACGCCCACCCACCCAATCGCCAAAGCCAAACACACGTTCAGGTGAAATATTAAATTCAGCTGTTTTATCAGGCGCGCTAGAGATTGCCACCAAATGTTGCTCTACCCCTTGCGTGATATGTGCTTTTAGCCACGCAATCGCGGTTTTGGCATTGACCATCGTCTCGGTGGTGGTGAAAGTTTTAGAAGCGATAATAATCAAAGTGGTGTGTGGATTTAAGCCCACCAATAAATCAGTGATTGCCGCACCATCAATGTTGGATAGGAAATGGCATTTTAAGCCTGTATGATAAGGAGTGAGTGCTTGGGTCGCCATTAAAGGCCCTAAATCAGAACCACCAATGCCGATATTAATGCAATCGGTGAATTTTTGCTGATTGGCAGAGATAATCGTACCATTATGAATGTTGGTTGCAAATTCCTGCATGGCAGTAAAAGTCTTTTGATAGGGCGCGATAATATCCTCATCATCAAGTGTAAGCACAGAATCTTTAGCGGCACGTAAGGCGGTGTGTAAAACCGCACGATTTTCGGTGATATTTATCTTATCGCCCGCAAACATGGCATCACGCTTTTCGGCAATATGACAGCTTTCAGCCAGTTTGATTAATAATTCTAGGGCATCGCTATCAATGTTGGTTTTGGAAAAATCCAGATGTAAATCATCGCTTTCGGCAGTGAAAGATGCAAGGCGGGCATCATCAAACAGCGAGACTATCGAACGATGCTGATGGGTTTGTTGGTTTTTCGCCAATGCTTGCCAAATTGCGTTTTGTGTTTCAGTATCAGGCATCTTTATTTTCCTAACTGTGATGCTTGTTGTGCCAATTGCGTAATTTTATCCCATTGCCTATTCTGTATCAAATCATTTGGTGCTACCCAACTGCCACCAATGCACGTCACATTAGCGAGAGAAAGGTAATTGCTGGCATTAATGATATTGATACCGCCAGTCGGACAGAAACTTATATCAGGCAACACTGCCGCTACCGATTTAAGGCTAGCCATACCACCCGATGATTCAGCGGGGAAGAATTTCAACATATCATAGCCTAAATTGAATAGCCGCATCATTTCGGTAATGGTGGCAGCACCTGCCAAAAACGGCAAACCTGATTGCGCCGCTTGCGCCAATAATTCATCGCTTGCGCCCGGTGATACACCAAAAACCGCGCCTGCATCTTTCACGCTTCTCACATGGTCGGCATTGATTAATGTGCCCGCTCCTACATAGCCACCTTTGACATCACGCATGATGCTGATAGCGTCAAGCGCGCATGGCGTGCGTAATGTTACTTCTAATATTGGCAAACCGCCGGCAATTAAGGCTTCAGCCAAAGGCTTTGCGGTGGTAATATCATCAATGGTTAGCACGGGAATAACAGGTGCTTTGGCACATAAGTCGCGCATCTGTTTGCTGTTATCTGCAGGGGACAAATTTGTGTTTTTGAGGGGCATCTTAAAAAATACTCGCGCCTTTGGTGACATCACTGACATTATCACGGAAGATTTTGAATAATTCGCGCCCCGTGCCAGTCTGATTGCCATCTAAATTGACAGTAACAGCCTCGCGTTCCAGCACATTATCGGTGATAATCTCAATCACGCCATTGCTCGCATCAATATGCAACATATCACCATCTTGTAATTTGGCGATTGCGCCACCTTCCACCGCTTCTAAACTGACATGAATGGCACATAAAACCTTGCCCGATGCACCCGACATTCTGCCATCTGTTACCAGTGCTACTTTCTGCCCCGCCGATTGCATTGCCGATAATAAAGGCGTTAGACTATGTAATTCAGGCATGCCATTGGCTTTAGGCCCTTGAAACCGCACAACGATAATCACATCATCAACCAATGCGCCTGCTTGAAAGGCTTGTTTCACATCATGTTGATTGTTAAATACCCGAACGGGCGCTGTTATCTGATGATATTGTGGGGCAACTGCCGATATTTTCACAATCGCCGTGCCAAAATTACCGCTTAATTTCTTTAAGCCACCATTGGCTTGAAAAGGAGAAGCATAAGGGCGGATGATATCATGATTCAGACTTTCTGTATTGCCCGCGCGCCATGCTAATTTATCATCGATATAATAAGGCTCTTGCGTATAATGCGCGAGCCCTTGCCCTGCCACCGTTTGCGTATCATCATGCAATAAGCCTGCTTGCAATAATTCACCAATCACAAAGCCTAACCCACCTGCGGCATGAAAATGATTAACATCGGCAATGCCATTAGGGTAAATACGGGTGAGCAATGGGGTTACATCGGAAATATCAGAAAAATCTTGCAAATCTAGCATGATACCACCCGCCGCCGCCATCGCAATTAAATGAATCAGTAAATTGGTAGAACCGCCTGTGGCATTCAACCCAACCATACCATTGACAAAAGCGCGCTCATCAAGAATATCGCATATAGGCGTGTAATTATCGCCTAATGCGCTTAATTGTAAGGCACGTTTCGCACCCGCTTGGGTGAGGGCATCGCGCAATTGCGTATTGGGGGTAACAAAGCTAGCACCTGCCAGATGCAAACCCATAAATTCCATCAGCATTTGATTGGTGTTGGCGGTGCCGTAGAAAGTACACGTGCCAGGGGCATGATAGGCTTCCATCTCTGCTGTTAGCAAGGCTTTTCTATCAATATCACCAGTGGCGAATTTTTGCCTTATTTTGGCTTTTTCATCATTGCCTAAACCGCTGACCATTGGACCCGCAGGTAAGAAGATAATCGGCAAATGCCCGAAAATTTGAGCGGCAATCACTAACCCTGGTACGATTTTATCGCACACGCCCAAAAACACCGCCGCATCAAATGTTTGATGGCTTAATGCCACGCTTGCCGATAAGGCAATCACATCACGCGAAAACAGGCTTAATTCCATGCCTGCTTCGCCTTGCGTAACGCCATCACACATGGCGGGCACACCGCCTGCAAATTGGGCAGTGCCACCAATCTGGCGCACCGCATCTTTGATTAAATCGGGGAAGCGCGCAAATGGTTGATGCGCCGAAAGCATATCATTATAGGCAGAGACGATTGCCAAATTGCCACTCTTCATTTGTGCCAAACTAGCTTTATCATCGCCCATTGCCGCACAGGCATGTGCCAAGCCGCTACAAGAAAGTTGCCTGCGCGCAACGCCCTTTTGTTTGGCAGCTTGCATGTTTTTAAGATATAGATCGCGGGTTGGCTTGCTTCGTTCAATAATGCGGTCGGTAACGCGTTTGATGGTATCGTTTAGCTTGGTATTGGGTTGAGGCATGGGTTAATCCGTATAGTGAATCATAAAATTCGGGTGATTGCAGATAATTTTCACGGGCGCATCAAGGGCAGATTCTATGTTTTGGGCGTTGATAAATGCTTGTTTTTTATCAGCACCTTTGATGAGTAAATGTAGATATTTTGCTTGCGTTAGAATATTGGCGGTAAATGTAAGACGCGGTTCGGATAATGTTGGCGCATTCATTGGCATGATAATATCGTTGTTATCGCTATCAAGCGCGTTTGCTAAATTGTCGCCTTTAGGGAAAAGACTCGCAATGTGCATATCAGCCCCCATGCCTAACACGCAAATATCTAGCGGTAGCATAGTTTTCATGCGTTGTGATAATATGATGGCAGTTTCGTTAATATTTTTCACTGCTGTGTCGCTATGCCATGCAACAATACTAGCACAAGCATCGCTGTTTTCAGCAAAGGCATTTTGCAACATCAGACTATTGGAACGCGGGTCATCAACAGCAACGAAACGCTCATCAGTGGGGGTAAGCGAAATATTTTGCCAATTAATT
>JAHZMA010000046.1 GCA_022599575.1 Alphaproteobacteria bacterium
ATTTGATACTGTTTTGGCGGTACCGCTATCATTTTGTTGCACTGCCAATGCTGATAAGGTTACATCATAAGCGGTATTCTCTTGAAGCGAAACTGAAGCATTAAAGAAAAGCGAACCAATATCAGTGATAGCATCTGGCGCATCATTTGTTTGCACCTGAATAATGTCAATATTATCGATGGTGGTATTTGGTGGTGTTGGGATTGGCTTCGGAGTTGGTTCAGGCTCAGTCGGCTTTGGGTTTAGAGTTGGAGGCGCTTCAGGCGCAATCGGCGTTGGCTTCGGAGTTGGTTCAGGCTCAGTCGGCTTTGGGTTTAGAATCTGAGGCACTTCAGGCTCAATCGGAGTTGGCTTCGGCGTTGGGTCATTAACAGTTATGGTATTTGTATCGGTGTTAGCCGCACCGAACATACCGATATAAGAGACGCTTTCATCATTTCGCATGGCAAATGTGCCACCTAATTCCAACGGCACACCAGTTGAGCTATAAAAACGGGCATCAATGAAGCCTGACATGCCATTAGTGCTAACAGTACCACTGATATTATTTGTGCCTGCGCGGTAATTTAATGTGCTGGTAAAATCAAGATAAGCCAGCGCCTCATCATCAGCGTTTTTTGTATCTTCTGTGGCTAATGCTATATTTCGGGTGGCAAAATTAATATCAGCAGTAACGTCAAACGCGGTAAAATCAACGTCATTTGATGAATCATATTTACCTTTGCCCTTGCCTTCAAATGTAACTGCCTCGCTTGTGATGGGTATGTCTGCACCATCGGTTTCTAGACCTGCAATCATATAGCCATATTCACTACTGTTTGGCACACCTTCAGCAACTATTTTATGTAACTCCCATTCTACAGATAGCATATTATTGAACGCAAAACCAAAAGGGGAGTTATTTATCGTAAGTTTGGCACTCGCATTACTACCAGCACCTTTGACCTCATTATTGCGTGCAACATATGTTTCAGTGCCATCACTCGTAAGATTAAAAACACCATATTTTTTTTCACCAACATGGACCATCGCTTCAGAGATGCCAATAAAATTGTTATCACGATAATAGGATACAGAAAACACAGGCGCGATGAAATTTGACACTGTTTTTGTGTTACCTGCATTATTATGTTGCACTGCCAATGCAGGTAAGTCGAATGAAGCGGTTTCATTGTTGACGCTACTCATGATAGTTGTAAATTCATCTCTGAGTGAATTATCACCAAATTTTGTTTCTGGTGCATCATTTGTTGGCACATGGTAAATGCCAAACTCATCTTGCTCTTCAATCGGCTCTTCTTCGGCAATGATGCAACCGCTTAAAAAAACAGAAAACATCAATAATGTCACGATAGAAAGAAAGAATTGTTTCATGACTAAAACCCCAAAAAATATACACACATACCAAAACTACTAAGATTTAGCATATCTTTGCAAATAAATCAAGATTTAGTTGTTTTAATGGTAATTAGTTACTATTTTTCTGGTTTTGATAGTTGCTAACGTTTTTGCACATAAAAGCATAAAGCCCCTCGCCTTTATTTTCCACCACATCGCGGATACATTCATCAATATTATTCAAGCCCGCCGATGAGCGTGTGCTTAAAATTTGTATCTTGCTATAGCCTGCTTTTTCCAGATTTTGGTTAATATTCTGCAATAATTGCGATAATTTTTCGATATTATTATCGCGCCAATGCTGTTGCAAAAATTCTGACCCTTTCGGGAAGAGATGCAAGCCATCATCAATCTGTTTTAGATGCACCACGCGCTCTGCCACCTCTTGCAATTTTTCATAACTGCCAATAGCGGCCACCGCATCACGAATATCAAGCAGATGCTTGCCATCTTCTGAGATATGACGCTTATTAATCGGGGTTGGCGTTTGGGCATAATAGGGCAGGGTTGGCGGTTTTTGTGGCTGATTTTGCTTTTTGGCACATGCCACCACATGCGCCACACCATCTTTGAGCAAAGTTGCCGAGAGCATTTGCCGAATTGTTGGTTTGCGAATGCCTGCTTGTTTTAATGCTTCTTTTATATCAGGCAAGGCAGGGGTGCGCTCGGTTGCTGGGATATAGGGCGCGGTTCGTTTCATGCCTTCCTGTTGTAAGGCTTGTGCTTGCAAGATACGGTTAACACTTTCGGGCAGTTTGCCATGATGCCCACATAAAAAATTGATAATGCCCGGGTAAAGCGTCGCAAAACGGTCTTTATCGTTTAACTCATTATAGAGACTAATCGCCGCTTGCCCTGTGGTATTGGCGGCATAGGGGGTAACTTGCGTTAAATCGCCTAAATCTTCCAATATTTCTTCTTGCATATTATAGATGGCAATTTGAATATCGTTCCAACTGGCTTGTTTGTTGTTCCCATTGCCGTTTTTACTCAATAGCCGTTGCAGATTTTCCACCAAACCAGGGATAGATTTTAAGGTAGAAGTTGCACCACCGGGGGCGCGGGCTTTTTGCATCGCCGCCAATAATGGCGCATTATATTCTGATTCAAAATCGCGATATAAAAAACGTAAAGCAAAGAGTGATTTTTTACTTTGCCGAATCGCATCTATATTCAATTTAGGCTGTTGGTCGCGCAATTGTTCTGATGGATGATTCTTAATCAATTCTAGCATTTTTAACATGCTGGGGTGAGCAGTTGAGCCCGCCAGTGACGGATGCTGCACATCAACACAAATCGGTTTGCCACGTTTCACGGCTTGTTCAATCGCCATCATATAGCATAGTGCCGCCCGCCCATAAGTGCCATGCACATGCACAGTGATGGGTTGTTCGGGCAATGCTTCTAGTAATTTTGCGGTTAGCTCGCCAACAAATTCAGGGTTAATCGCGCCACTTGCTGATTTTAGATAAAATCCCTCATGCCCGATGGCGATAAGTTCATGCGCGAATAAAAGGCAATTATCAATGGTGATATTGATATTATCTTCGATGCAAATCGTGCCTTGCGCTTTGATATTATGGCCTTGCGCTTGTGCTACTTTCACCGCTTTTGCCACGCCTAACAAGCAATGCGGGTCGTTCATGCCATGAAAATTTTGCAAGATATTCATTCCCATTTTGGCATATTCTAGAATCATTGCCTCAATCACATCATAGGGTTGCGGTTCGTATCCAAATAGAAAATCACCACGAATTAATGCCGATTGCGTGATGCCATGTTGCTTAAAATGGGTGAGCAGTTTTTCAACCTCTTGCCACTCATTGCGCCCTTTTTTAGCGAAAATATCAAAAAAAGTGCCACCGCCTGTTTGAATGGAAGAACAACCGATAAGATGCGCTGTTGGGTAGGCTTTTAATATTTCATCGGCAGATGGGTTGGTGCCAAATAACGATTGAATGCCATCGCGCAGCACATCTTGAAACATAATAAGCGGTTGAGTCATTGCCATTTTCCTTTTTCATAAATATTGTCAAAATAAAGCAATGACATATTAAAAATAATTTTTCAAATGATTTTTACATATATGTTTATCGAAAAGGGTGATATATGGGCGAAGTGGCTAGGTATCAGTGTTAGTTTCAAGCTGTAAGCGCATCCAATCGGCGGTTTTTTTCAAGCCACCAAGCGGAAAAATATGAATGCCGTTAATCAATGTTTGCGAATCACTATCAATATGTTCTGCCAATGCCTGCACCAAATCATCAGGCGGAAAGGGCGACATAATCTTGGTTAAGTCTTTGGCGCGTTTGCTAATCACCTGCATAGAATTACCAATGCCGCACTCAATCGCATATTTCAGCAAAGTTTTGATAGTGGCAACCCCCGCAACCCCAATCTTAACAGGCAAATTAACGCCATGATTCTGTAACTGCTTTTGCCATGCAATCAAGGGTTCAGCTTCGAAACAAAATTGGGTGGCAATATAAAGCGCAAGCCCGTTTTTTTCGCCATAGGCTGATTTTAATTGTAAGGCTTTGATAGCATCTTCATCAGAAAAATCAGGGCTACCTTCGGGGTGTCCTGCAATGCCAAGTTTTTGAAAACCATATTGCTGAAATAAATCAGTTTCTAACACATCGATGGTCGCCGAAAATTCGCCCAATGGTGTTGGCACTGCACCGCCTACCAGCAATGCCTCGCTAATATCAATCGCTTGCAATTGTTGCAATGCCTGTTCTAGCATTTGCTTTGATGCCAATGAACGCGCGGCAATATGTGGAATCGGTATCATATTTTGTTGCTTTAGGGTGATAGAAGTTTGCACCGTATCAGCAAAATCACTGCCCGGGAGGAATGTGATATAGATACGCGTTTGTTCGGGCAAATGGGCGCGAAAATCACCTATTTTAAGTGCGCCTGCGGGTGTGGTTTCTACCGATGCTTGTTGTATCAAGCTGATAAATTTAGGTGATGGGTGTTTCATGTTTCTTACCTTTATATTATGCCGTATTGTAACGCTTACGCGCAGGGCGGTTGCGATTGGTGCGGCTGGTTTGATTACTGGTTGGGCGTGGTAATGTCACGCTTTGCGATAATTTTTGATAGGGGTCGTCACTATTGGGAATGCCCATCGCGCTGACAAAATATTTTTGGAAATCGGGGTCAAGCGCGGTTTCAATTTTTTCAACCAACTCAATCCTTTGTTCAATTTCAATACGGGCATCTTTGCTGGTGAGTGCCATCAGCGCGCCTGTGCCAGCGGCATTGCCAGCCGATGATACATCTTCCACACGGCAATCGGGCAACATGCCTAAAATCAGCGCATATTTCGGGTCGATATGTGAACCAAACGCACCCGCCAAAATCACGCGGTCAAGCTGGGTGATGCCCACCTTATCCATCAATAATCTGGCACTGGCATAGAGCGCACCTTTGGCAAGCTGAATTGCCCGCACATCATTTTGGGTGATGAAGATTTGGTAATTATCATTTTCATGAAGCAGATAGTTGAAAGTGCGGTCACTCGCCACAATGCGCGGTGTTCTCTCGGCAAGCCTGCCATCAATAATGCCAGCGGGTGTTATCACCCCTGCCAGATAAAGTTCAACAATCACTTCGATAATGCCAGAACCGCAAATGCCCGTAACGCCAATATCGGAATCAGCAAAGCCTTGTTCGTCCGACCACGCATCAATGCCAATCACCTTAATTCGCGGTTCTAATGTTTCGGGGTTGATACGCACATTTTCAATCGCGCCACTTGCCGCCCGTTGCCCCGATGAAATTTGCGCGCCTTCAAGCGCAGGCCCAGTCGGTGACGAGCAAGAAAGCAACCGCTTATGTCCGCCTCCCTCATTATCTTGATAGCTTAATGTGAGTTCGGCATTGGTGCCAACATCAACAATCAGTACATTATCATCATCCAGCCATGGTTTTAGTGCCAGCATCACGGCGGCGGCATCAGCCCCCACATGCCCCGCAGCACAAGGAAGAATATAGGCATCGGCACATTCATGTAGCTGTAACTTCAACGCTTGTGCAGGAATATTAATCGCATTGCCAGTGGCAAGCGCAAATGGTGCATTGCCCAGCTCAACAGGTGAGATATTCAGCAAAATATGGTGCATCACAGGATTGCACACAATGGCGATATCAATAATCTCTTTGGTGCTAATATCATGTTCAGCACATAATTCGCGTATCAGTTCATTCAAAGTGCGGCGTACCGCTTGCGACATTTGTTGCGTGCCAGTTTCAGTCATCATTGCGTAAGAAACGCGACTCATCAAATCTTCACCAAAGCGGATTTGCGGGTTCATTCTGCCCGCACTGGCAATTAATTGCCCTGAAACCAAATCGGCAAGCATCGCAGAAATTGTGGTAGAGCCTAAATCAACCGCAATCCCATATAGGCTTGATTTGGCAGGTGGCCAGATGCCGATAATCGCATCATTCTTTACCGCCACTGTGATACGCCACGCATTGGCGCGCAGTAATTTTTGCAAATCGCGCAATAATAACGGGTTGATATGGCTAATGCTGATTTCATGTTGTGCTTGCATTGCCTGCATCACTCTTTCGCTATCGCCCGTTTGACTGTGCATGCTTGCTTCTTCAACCGTTACATCATAAAGCTCAATCATCGGCTGCATATTTTTGGAATAGTCAGTATCAGTTTTTTTGCTGATAATCTGCTGATAGGCTTGGCTTTCAGGCGGCACATCAACCACCAAATCACCTTTGATGATACCGCAACATGCCAGCCGCCTATTTTGCCCTAGCCCATTGCGCTTATGGTAACGTTCTTCACTGCCAGAAAGTGCCGATATATTTTCGGGGGTGGCAGTCATTTCTAGTTTGGGGAATTCACCGAATGAATATTCAACTTGGCAACGGCCGCATCTGGCATTGCCACTGCAATTGCTATCCAAATCTACATCTAGCATACGGGCGGCTTGTAACACCGATATTCCTTTTGGCACAATGCCCCGTTGCCCCGAAGGCATAAAGGCGATAAAGGCTTTATCAGGATTGTCGTTGATATATTCTTCGCTCATATTACGATACTCCGTAAGCTTCGATAGTGGTATTAATATCTGTGCGTTTAGGTGGTGTGCTTTGATAGTTAACATCGCTTAACGCACAATCAGTTTCTGTTTGCAATCTTAATTGCAACAATTCATAGCTTTTGGCAGATATATCAATGCCTATCCATTGGCGGTTTAATTTTTCAGCAGCCACGCAACTGGTGGCACTGCCACAAAAGGGGTCTAGCACCATATCGCCTTCATTGCTTGAGGCTTTGATGATACGCTCAAGCAGGGCAAGCGGTTTTTGTGTGGGGTAGCCTGTTGCCTCAGTGCTGGTGCTAATACGCGCAATATCAGTCCAATGATTATCGATTGGTTCGCCATCATAATCATCTAAATATTTTCTGCGCTCGATTTTTTTGCCATCATTGCTGATAATAATATTGCCTTTTTGATATTCTTCTTCTATTCGGGCTTTGCTTAAGCGCCAACCCGATGGGTGAGGGTTTTCAAATCCGCGCCATTGATAGCATAAATTAGGGCGCGCACCCATGTTTTTGGCACAGAATATTGGAATACCCGTATAATAAAGCCGTCCTTTTTCGTCACTTTTATCGAATTTTTGGGCGATATGTGTTTCATCCCATAGGGTGGTTTGCAGATGATACTTATCGCTTTTGCTGTAAAATAAGATATTATCGGTATTATTACCGAATTTCTTGCTCTTAAATTGACTGCCTTTGCCCCTTTTATCATTGCGTTGCCAGATAATATCGTTGCAAAAATTTTCTTCGCCAAAGATGCAATCCATCAGCAATTTCAAATAATGCGACATTGTTGAATCGCAATGCAAATAAATACTGCCCGTTTGTTTCAAAATGCGGTAACATGCCATTAAGCGAATCGCCATATAGGCAAGATAGCAAAAATGATAAGAATGTTTTCCGCTGATGGTTTTGACGGCATTCAGCAATATAGAGGCTTTGGGCTGTTTTTCTTTAATTGTTGCCAGCCATTGTTTTTTTATATCGGCGAAGCGAAATATATCAGCAAATTCTGCGCCTTCTGCCGCACTTCCGCTGATGGCGGTAAAAACCTTATTCTTATTAAAGGGCGGGTCAAGATAGATAAGGTCAATAGAATCACTATTGATGCCTTGTAATATATCGATATTATCACGGCAAAAAATCGTTCTGTTATTGATGTTATCTTGCATCTTACGCCCCATTAAAAAATGAATATGCTAAAATTTTTTAATATATTATTATAGTTTTATCATATATCATAGCGCAATATGAGTTTACACCTCGCGTAACATTAATTAATCGCGATTTCTTCTTCTTATCCGTTTACCACTCTCGCTTGAATTTGCCGCTACTGGCTCGCGATAGGCTTTAATCCATCGCATACAGTCCTTATCGTTACCAGCCACCACATTTGCCGCCATAATCGCTTCTTTTTCTTGGTCATGCAAGGGGTTCATGATCGCGGAAGTCATGCCTGCGCCACATGCCATGGTTAAAAAAGCAGCATTGATACTGTGCCGATTGGGCAAGCCAAAGCTGATATTAGACGCACCGCATGAGGTATTCACATGCAATTCTTCACGCAAACGGCGAATCAGATGCATCACTGATTTACCAGCATCACCTAGCGCACCAATCGGCATCACCAGCGGGTCAACCACGATATCGCATGGCTTGATACCGTAATCGGCGGCATGCTCAACGATTTTCTTGGCAACTTCATAGCGCACATCAGGGTCTTGCGAAATGCCAGTCTCGTCATTAGAAATCGCAATCACCGCGCAATCATATTTTTTCACTAATGGCATAACCTGTTCTAGCTGTTCTAATTCACCCGTTACCGAATTAAGCAGCGCACGCCCCTGATAGGCTTGCAACCCGCTTTCAAGCGCAGCAATGATTGAGCTATCAATACATAAGGGCAAATCGGTTAAAGATTGCACCAGCCGAATCGTTTCTGCCAAAATGGCAGGTTCGTCGGCAAGCGGAATGCCTGCATTGATATCTAGCATATGTGCGCCCGCTGCTACTTGGGCAAGCGTATCAGATTTAACGGTATCAAAATTGCCCGCTTTCATTTCAGCGGCTAATTTTTTGCGCCCTGTGGGATTGATGCGCTCACCAATAATGGTGAAAGGCTTATCAAAGCCGATAATATGTTCGCGGGTTTTTGAACTAACAATAGTATGAGTTGTCATTACTTTTCTCCTTGATATTATGATGGGGATTTTAATCTTGGGTTTGGTAACCGCCATTTTTGACGAGGTTACTGAGTTTTTCTGCCGTATATTCAGCTTCTAATTTTTCTTTTATTTGTTGGGCTTCTTGTTCTATGTCGTCAGAACATTCGGTTGCATCCGATTTACGCCATTGGCTTAAATAATCATCGGTGCTATCTGCGCCCGATTTCATGGCGGCACGGTCAATCGCTTTTTCAAACCGTTCGTCTAACACGCATTTTACCTGCTCGCGCCTCGATTTCTTTACAATCACTTGCGCTGGAATATCACGCCAATAAACAATTTGCATCTGTGCCATGAACACCTCCATCTATAATAAGATATATAGAGTATTTATTCCTTTATATAGAATATAAATTGTTAAAAAAGTTGCCTATTACCGACATAGAACAGCTTAATAACGCTATTATGCTGATAATGAAAATAAATCTTTCTTTTTGCAAAGAATATATTGCCCTTTGCTGATAAATCACTTATATATTTGATTATGTTATCAGGCGGTTTAGTTGCATCTTCAACCAAGATACAGCCCGCTTCTCTACAGCCTTTATTACGGCTTTACGGAGAAGGGTTGGCGCAGACCAATCAGCTGATTCAAAGCACCGCCGATTCTTCTATTTTATTGATTCCTAAAGTGGCGCATCATTTGTTAGATGCGGGTGGCAAGCGGATTCGGTCTTTATTATTATTGGCAAGTGCCGATTTAGTGTGCCAATTAAGTGGCACTGCCTATCAACAGCAAAAAATCTTAAATCTATCAGCAGCGGTTGAGATGATTCACACCGCAACCCTGTTACATGATGATGTGGTGGATAATTCTACGCTCAGGCGTGGCAAGCCCACTGCCAACAAAATTTGGGATAATAAATTGCCGATTCTGGTGGGTGATTATCTGTTTTCATGCGCTTTCATGCTGATGGTAAAATCAGAATCACTTAAAGTGCTTGAAATGCTTTCAGCCGTTTCTGCCGAACTGGCAGAGGGCGAGGTGTTGCAATTACAATATGAGGGTGATGCAGGGTTGTCGCGTGAGATTTATCAACAGATTATTACGGCTAAAACCGCATCTTTGTTTCGTGCCGCAAGCTATGCGGGCGCGATAGTTGGCTGTGATGATGAAAACCTAAAACAGATATTGAAGCAATTCGGGCATGAGTTTGGTATTTTATTTCAGCTAATTGACGATATGATGGATTATCACGTCAGTGCCGATATGATGGGTAAAATATCGGGTGATGATTTGCGCGAGGGCAAGGTAACTCTGCCTTTGATTATTCTGCGTGAAAAGCTGAATGAAGCGCAACAACAATGGCTGGCAGATGTGATAAGCAAAAAAGAGGCTAACGATAATGATTTGGCAAAGATACAGGAATTGATGACGCAATATCATATAGCAGAAGAGATGCGTGGCGAAATCGCGGTTTATGGCGATAGGTTAAATCATTCGCTAGAGAAATTGGCAGATGGCGCACCTAAACAATCATTGCCGATTATCGATGCCTTGCATCAGGCAGTGCAATTTTCATTGCAGAGAATATATTAACATGGGATTGTGGTAACATTGAATCATTTACTTGGCATTGAGGGCATGCAACGCAGCGAAATTGAAGCGGTGTTGAATCTGGCAGATGATTATGCGGGCAAAGTACGCAGTGGTGAAAAAATCGAAGCAGTGCTAGATGGGTTCACCATGATTAATCTGTTTTTTGAAAATTCCACCCGCACCCGCACATCGTTTGAATTGGCGGGCAAAAGATTAGGCGCGGCTGTTACCAATATGTCGGTGGTTAGCTCGTCAATCAAAAAGGGCGAAACCCTTACCGATACCGCGCTTACCTTGCGCGCCATGCATACTGATATTTTGGTGGTGCGCCATCAATGTTCGGGGGCGGTAAAATTATTATCAGAAAAAGTTGGCTGTTCGGTGGTGAATGCGGGCGATGGTTCGCACGAACACCCCACGCAGGCCTTTTTAGATGCGCTCACAATTCAAAGGCGTAAGGGTAAGTTGCAAGGGCTAGAAGTGGCGATTTGTGGCGATATTATGCATAGCCGTGTGGCACGGTCTAATATCCATTTGTTGCAGACTATGGGCGCAAGGGTGCGGTTGGTAGCACCGCCTACCTTAATGCCACCCGATATTGAAAAGTTTGGTCCGCAAATTTATCACGATATGAAGCAAGGGCTAAAAGATTGCGATATTGTGATGATGTTACGCTTGCAAACTGAACGGATGCAAGGCAATTATGTGCCGTCGGTACGGGAATATTATCATTTTTATGGGCTTACCCGCGAAAAACTTGCCAATGCCAAACAAGATGCGCTGATTATGCACCCTGGTCCTATGAATCGCGGGGTTGAGATCGATTCAGAATTGGCTGATGACATTCACCGTTCCTTGATTCAAGAACAGGTAGAGATGGGGGTTGCGGTGCGAATGGCAAGTTTGGCATTGATAGGCAAAGCTATTAAAGCGCGTAAAGCGATTAAGTTGCAGGATAAAGATTAAGATGCGAAGACACTATATTCATAATGTGATACTATGTCCGCCCAAAACGGGTGCATTACAACAAGATAATGGACAAAAAGATGCAATATTGTTGCATGATGGCAAGATTGTCGCATTGGGTGCCGATGTGCCACCACCAACCGAAGATGCAGGCAATCAGGCAGGCGATAATAGTGAATTAAAAATCACCGATGGTAACGGGCATTACCTCACCTCTGGTTTGGTTGATATGCGCGCGAAATTATGCTCCCCCGGTGCTGAACATAAGGAAAGCATTGAAAGCGGTATCCGTGCGGCAATGAAAGGGGGCATTACCACGATGGTAACAATCCCTTGCCATGATGCAATGATTGATGATGTTGCGGGCATTGAATTTATCGCAAGGCGTGGGCGCGAGCAAAAGGGCAGTAAACTTTATTGCTATGCCGCCTTAACGCGGGCAATGAAAGGCGAAGAGATTACCGAAATGGGCTTGCTGAGCGAGGCAGGTGCGCTTGGCTTTACCGATGGCGAGCTGGCGTTAGAAAATCCGCTGATGATGTATCGCGCCCTCACTTATGCCAAAGGGGTTGATGCGCTGGTGATACAGCATCCAGAAATGGCAACGCTGAATCCAGGGGGGCAAATGAATCAAGGTGCGCTTGCCACTTTATTGGGCTTAAAAGGCATGCCGAATATCGCCGAAGTGATGATGGTGGAACGCGATATCCGCTTGCTAGAAGAAACGGGCGGGCGTTACCATGTGGCGCATATTTCCACGCGTGAAACGGTTGATGTTATTCGCAAAGCCAAAGCGCGCGGGCTGAACATCACCTGCGATACCGCGCCGCAATATTTTTTATTGAACGAATTAGCGGTGCATGATTACCGCACTTTCGCCAAAGTGAATCCGCCTTTGCGGAGCGAAGATGATAGGGTGGCGATTATTGAAGGGTTGCAAGATGGCACGATTGATTGCATCGCTTCTGACCATGTGCCGCAAGACCAAGATTCTAAACGGCAACCGTTCGAATGGGCAGAATTTGGCATGGTTGGGTTAGAAACTTTGTTCGCGCTTTCATTAAAATTAGTGCATGATGGGCAATTATCACTATGCGAATTACTGCAAAAACTCACCACAAATCCAGCAAAAATTTTACGCTTGCCAAGCAATGAACTGAAAGTGGGCGAGGCAGCTGATTTGATGTTGTTCGATAAAGATATAGCATGGCAGATTAGAGAAGAAGAGCTGATTAGCAAATCTAAAAATACCAGTTTTGATAAAATGCCAGTGCAGGGTAAGGTTCTAAAATGCTGGATTGATGGGCGTGTGATGAATGTGGGTGCATCGCGATGATTGAGTTATTCAATCCATCACTGCTTATTATGGTGCTGATTGCCTATTTGTTGGGTTCTGTGCCATTTGGCTTGCTATTTTATTATCTTAAAACGGGGAAAGATTTACGTAAAATCGGTTCGGGCAATATTGGCGCAACCAATGTGTATCGGGCATCAGGGATAAAATTAGCGATTGTTACATTCATTTTCGATAGTGGTAAAGCGGCATTGATGAGTTTGCTTGCACTCAACATATTCGGCATAAATGCCGCCTTAATGGTTGGGTTGGCGGCGATTATCGGGCATAATTTTTCATGCTTTTTGGGCTTTAAGGGCGGTAAGGGCGTGGCAAGCTCGCTGGCGGTGATGTTAGTTCTAAATTGGCAAATCGCGTTGATTGGCTGTGTGGTATGGCTGGCTATATTGGCAGTGTTTCGCACCTCGTCGGTTTCGGCATTGATAGGCTTTGTGGTGATGCTAATTGTTGCTCTGTTCATCGCGGGTGATATTTCTAGTTTGGTTGCGGCTTTGCTATTGACTGGTTTGGTTTTTATCAAGCATCTCGCCAATATCAAGCGCATTTTCAATGGCACCGAACCCCATACGATTGGCAATAAAACGGGCGATAAATATTTCTCACTTACCTCTAAAATAGCTCTAAAAACAGGTGATAACAATAATGAAAAATAAGCAAAATTATACATATCTCAAAGATTATCAACCGCCTAATTTCACCATGCAATCGGTGCGTTTGGCATTTGATTTATCAGCTACAGAAACGCGTGTTGAAGCATGGCTAGAGATAAAAAATCTAACAGGCGATTTAGTGTTATATGGCGAAGATTTACAGCGTGATGCGCTGATGATTGACGGGCAGGCATTAACCGATAAAGACTATCAATGCGATGATAAGCAGTTGGTGATATATCATCAAAAAAGTGATTTCACCTTGCATCAGATTGTGCGGATTGCACCAAAAGATAACACACGATTAGAAGGGCTTTATTGCTCATCAGGGCATTTGATGACGCAATGCGAAGCCGAAGGTTTTAGGCGTATCATCTATTATCCTGACCGTCCCGATATTCTTTCCCCTTTTCATGTTACCCTAATGGCTGATAAAAAAACCTATCCCATTTTGCTTGCAGGTGGTAATTTGCTGGAACATGTCGATATGGGCGAAAAGCACAAAGCGGTGTTTTACGACCCTCACCCCAAGCCAAGCTATTTATTCGCATTGGTGGCAGGCGATTTTGAAACGCTGACCGATAATTATACCACCAAAGAGGGGCGTAAGGTTAGGTTGGCAATCCATGTGGATAAGGGCAATTTAGATAAGACTGATTTTGCGATGCAGGCGCTAAAAAACGCCATGCGTTGGGACGAAGAGACCTATGATTTTTGCTATGATTTAGATGATTATCACATTGTTGCCGCCAATGATTTCAATATGGGCGCGATGGAAAATAAGGGCTTAAATATTTTCAATGCCCGTTTGGTATTGGCAAGCAGTGATACTGCTACCGATAGTGATTACGACTTTATTGATGCGGTGATTGCCCATGAATATTTCCATAATTGGACGGGCAATCGCATCACTTGTCGCGATTGGTTTCAGCTATCCTTGAAAGAAGGGCTAACCGTGTTTCGCGAACAGCAATATTGCGCCGATAATCTCTCGCAATTAGAACAGCGAATTAATGATGTAAAAACATTGCGGATGCGGCAATTTGCCGAAGATGCTGGCCCTACCGCCCATGCGGTGCGCCCCGAAAAATATATTGAAATCAATAATTTTTATACCACCACCATCTATGAAAAAGGTGCAGAAGTGATACGCATGTTATATCATATTTTGGGGGCTGAAAATTATGATAAGGGTATCCAGATTTATCGCACCCGCCATGATGGCACGGCAGCCACTTGCGATGATTTTTTCGCCGCCATGCAAGCGGCAGTGCCGAATCAGGATTTATCGCAATTTATGCTATGGTATAAACAAGCTGGCACGCCCGAAATCACGGTGGTTAAAAAATGGCAAGATGGTAAGATGATGCTAGAATTATCGCAGGCAATCCCGCAAGGCAATGCCCAAGAATCGAATGAAAAGGCACCAAAACAGCCACATATGATTCCGCTAAAAATTTCATGGCTTGATGATAAGGGCAATCGGCTTGATGTTGCATGTGATGCCATACAAAATGCCACGCAAGATGATATGTTGCTATTGCAAGCTGAAAAGCAGACTCTCACATTCGGCAATTTACCTGAAAATGCCCTGCCCGAAAATATGTTGCTTTCCATCAATCGCGGCTTTACTGCGCCCGTGATTATCAAGGGCGATTTTGATTATCTGAAACAGGCAAGAATTGATGATGATGGCTTTAACCGTTGGAATGCCAAAGAACAATTTTTGATTGATGCTTTATGTACGATTTTGCGTGGCGAAAAACAATGGGCTGATATTGCGGGCGATTGCCACTCTTTATTTGCCAATTTGCTTAATGGCGCACCTGTTTTATGGCAGTTGCCTGATATTAGCAGCTGTGCGCTTTCGATGCAAGATTTTGACCCGCAGAAATTCTATCAACTGATTGATGAGGCGGAGGCATTTATTGCTGAGAATTTTTACGATGAATTATGGCGGATTTACCAGCAACATTATGTCGATGGTGGGCAAGATTATCGCGGTGGCAGGCAGGCAAGGCAATATGCTCATGGCGCGCTTTATTATCTATCGCTGAAAAATCAAGATTTATTGCAACAGCATTTTAGTGATGCCCGTAACATGACTGAAACTTTCGCTTGTTTGCGAAATGTGCGGCGCAGTGTTTTTGGTGATGTGCGAAATAATATGCTGGCGCAATTTGCTGATAAATGGCAAGATAACGCGTTGGTGATGAATAAATGGCTCGGCATTCAGGGCAGTATCACGGAGGCAAAACAGCTTGATGTGATTAAGGATATTGTGACGCAAAATAAGTGTTTCAGTATCAAAAATCCTAATAATGTCTATGCGCTTTTTGGGCAGATGGGCGCGGTGATGAGCCCTGCCTATCATTGTAATGCTGGCTATGAATTTTTTGGTGATATTTGCGCTAAGCTTGATGAATTAAATCCGCAAGTGGGTGCGCGCTTGCTGGGGTTAGGCTTGATGAATGGTAGGCAATTAACGGCACATAACCGTGCAGGACTTGCCAAAATGTTGCAAAAATTACTGGATAAGAAGCTCTCGCCAGATATTTACGAAATCGCCAATAATCATATTGAGGCGTTGCAGTAAATACAGGCAAGGTATACGAGGGGGCTTGCGCCCCTGCATTGTGGATTGCCTCTTATCCTCTCTCAACAGTTAGCAAGGCTCTTCCTTGTTACCAATGGCGGACGAGCCTTGCCGATGGTACTATAGCGGAGTAAAATTGCACATTGGCACGGAATGACGGATAGGGGCGGAGTTTTTATAGGTGTGTAACACAAAAGTCGTGCGTGCCCGCGATACATTATTATATGGGGGCTTTGCGACATACGCTTCGGCTGGTTTGTCCGTAGGACACCAGCCTCGCGATGACGCCCCCCATACCCCCACCGCTGTTACTCAACACTAAAATCTTGCGTGTCTTGCTATACTCAATATTAGCGGTGGTGCGTGTCTTGCCTTTACTTTAACTCAAAGCAATGCTAGGGTGGCACAGTAATCTTTATAACATCATATCATGCCCCAGCCAATTCATATAAATACGCCCCAGCAAAAGCCACCCCATCACAGCCCACAACCCAACATCATTGCTGATGAATTTTGGACAGCAAAGCAGCGGCAAGCCAATAAGCTTCATGAAATTTCATATCGCGCTTGTTTCAAACCTGCATTGGCTGAATATTTTATTGAGAGATATTCAAAAACAGGCGATGTGGTTTATGACCCCTTTGGCGGACGTGGCACAACCGCCGTGCAAGCTTCATTGATGGGGCGTATCCCGCTCAGCAACGATATTAACCCGTTAAGCAAAATCCTCACCGAACCACGCCTAAATCCGCCTTGCCTGCCCGATATTGAGCGCAGACTTAACAGCATTTTCACAGATAAACAAGCTGATAATGTCCACAATGAATTGAGTATGTTTTACCATGATGATACCTATCGTGAATTGCTGATGCTGAAAGATTACCTAAATACGCGCAAAAAATCGCCCAAAAAATCGCCCAAAAAATCTGCAACCGAAGATAGCATTGATAAATGGATAAGAATGGTAGCAACCAATCGTTTAACGGGGCATTCTAGCGGTTTTTTTAGCGTCTATACTCTGCCGCCCAATCAGGCAACCAGCAAGGCAAGGCAAATCAAAATCAATCAGGCGCGCAACCAAACCCCCGACTATCGCAATGTGAGCGCGTTAATTATGAGGAAAAGCAAGTCGCTATTATCTGAAATCACCGATGATAAGCGTGCGATATTGCAAAAAGCAAGCAAGCAGGCGCTGATTTTGAACGAACCCGCGCATCAAACAACCGCCATTAAACAGCAAAGCGTTGCGTTGGTGGTAACATCACCGCCTTTTTTGGATATTGTCAATTATGCACAAGATAATTGGTTGCGGTGCTGGTTTAATGATATTGATATTGCTATGGTGAAACATCAACTAACAATGTGTAAAACATTAATCGCATGGGAAGAGAATATGTTACAGATATTGCATGAGCTGAAAAGAATCTTAAAGCCCAATGGCATCATCGCCTTTGAAGTGGGCGAGGTGCGAAAAGGCAAGGTGAAGCTTGATGAAAGTATCGTCAGGCTTTCGGCACAGCTGGGGTTAACGCATGATGCCACCTTGATTAATCAGCAAAAATTTACTAAAACAGCAAATATCTGGGGTGTTAAAAATAATGATGCTGGCACCAACAGCAATAGAATTGTTTTATTGCGGAAATAGAATTGATGAATAGGAACAATAATGGCTGATGACAATATGGCTGATGATAGGCAACAAGACGTTCAAACTTTAAGTTTTGAGGCGGCGTTAAAAGAATTACAAAATATTGCCGAAAAGCTGGAAAAAGGCGATAGCCCATTACAGCAGGCAATCAGTCTCTATGAGCGTGGCGAGAAACTGCAAAAACATTGCGAGAAATTACTAAAAGAAGCAGAATTGAAATTTGAGCAGGTGGGTTCTGCATCTGATGGTAAATGAGTTTCAGCAATTATTAACGTCACGCAAAAATCAGGTTGAAACAGTGATGCTGGCGTTATTATCCGATGCTGATAATGAGACAGATATTTCAGGCTTGGCTGAAGCCATGCGTTATGGCGCATGTGGTGGTGGCAAAAGATTGCGCGCCTCTTTGGTGTTAGAATCCGCCAAACTTGCGGGTGCGGATACGCAAAATACAAATCCACTACATGTGGCGGCCGCGCTTGAAATGGTGCATGGCTATTCGCTGATTCACGATGATTTGCCTGCGATGGATGATGATGAATTGCGGCATGGTAAGCCGTGTGTGCATCTGGCATTTGATGAGGCGACCGCGATTTTGGCAGGCGATTCCTTACTCACTTTCGCGTTTGAGATTTTAGCACGCTCAGAAACCCATGCTGATGCACAGACGCGTATCAATTTGGTGCAGATTTTAGCGCGGGCATCAGGGCATCAGGGCATGGCGGCAGGGCAATATTTAGATATGCAGCTACAAGGCAATGAAGCGACTGACGAGGCGCAGATTATCCGTTTGCAATCGCTGAAAACAGGCGCGTTATTTGTGGCGGCAACGCAAGCAGGCGCGCATTTGGGCAATCCCTCGCCCAGATTGTTGCAGGGCTTGCAAAATTATGCCGAAAAATTAGGGCTTGCCTTTCAGATTTATGATGATGTGCTAGATAGCATAGGCGATGCCAAGCAGATGGGTAAAAATATCGGCAAGGATAGCAAGTTCGGCAAGCCATCATTTTTGGCAATCAATTCGGTTGAAAAGGCGCGTGAAAAAGCGTATGCTTTGCGCGATGAGGCGGTGGCACAAAGTAAAACGTTAACGGGTACCTCTGATAATTTCTTGGCACAATTAGCGCATTTTGCTGTGAGCCGCAATCAATGATAGCAAGAGAGACATAATGTGAAGCAACAAAAACCATCAGTAACGCCCCTCGTTACGCCTCCAGCAACACCAATGCTTGATAAGGTGAATCTGCCCCACGACCTCAAGCAATTTGCCGACCGCGATTTACCGCAACTTGCCGCAGAATTGCGCGCTGAAATGATTGATGCGGTATCGGTAACAGGCGGGCATTTGGGCGCAGGTTTGGGCGTGGTGGAATTGACGCTTGCGATTCATTATTTGTTTAACACGCCTGAAGATAGGCTGATTTTTGATGTTGGGCATCAATGTTATCCGCATAAAATCCTAACGGGCAGGCGCGATAAAATCCGCACCTTACGCAAAGAAAACGGGCTTTCGGGCTTTACGTCGCGCAAAGAAAGCGATTATGACCCTTTTGGTGCGGCGCATAGCTCTACATCAATATCGGCAGGGTTGGGCATGGCGACCGCTTCTAAACTGCAAGGCAAAGATAATCATGTGATTTGCGTGGTAGGCGATGGTGCGATGAGCGCGGGCATGATTTACGAGGCAATCAACAATGCCGCCGCCACCCATAGCAAACTAATTATTATTTTGAACGATAATGATATGTCAATCGCGCCACCCGTAGGGGCGATGAGCAAATATTTGGCGCGGCTGTTATCATCGCGGTCATTTTTAGAGTTTCGGCATTTTTCGCATAAGGCGGTGCATAAAATTTTGCCAAAAGGGTTGCGACCACGTGTGCTGAAAACCGAAGAATTTGTGCGTTATTATCTTTCTGGAAATGGCACATTATTTGAAGAGTTGGGCTTGTATTATTTAGGGCCAGTCAATGGGCATGATTTTACCAGCTTGCTGCCCGTGTTACGCAATGTGCGCGATATGCAGGCCGAGAATTTTCCAGTGCTGATTCATGCCGTGACGCAAAAAGGCAAGGGTTACGCGCCTGCCGAAAAATCTGATGATAAATATCACGGTGTTAGTCAGTTTGATGTTATATCGGGTTTGCAGATTAAGCCCAAAAGCAACGCGCCTTCTTATACATCGGTGTTTGGCAAAGCATTGGTGGCGGCGGCAACAGATGATGAAAAGGTGGTGGGCATAACGGCGGCAATGCCAGATGGCACGGGCTTGAATTTTTTACAAAATGCGTTTCCAGCGCGCTATTTCGATGTTGGTATTGCCGAACAACATGCGGTTACATTTGCCGCAGGGCTTGCTACCGAAGGCTATAAGCCATTTGTGGCGATTTATTCCACATTCTTGCAACGCGCTTATGATCAAGTGGTGCATGATGTGGCGATTCAGAATCTGCCCGTAAAATTTGCGCTTGACCGTGCGGGCATGGTGGGGGCAGATGGGCAAACCCATGCGGGTTCGTTTGATATTAGCTATCTTTGTTGTCTGCCCAATATGGTGGTGCTGGTGCCAGCTGATGAGGCAGAATTAATGCATGGCGTGCATACCGCGCATCATTATAATGATGGGCCGATTGCGTTTCGGTTTCCACGTGGCGAGGCAATTGGTGTTGATTTGCCCAAACAGCCTGAGAAATTGAAGATTGGCAAAGGGCGGATTATCAAGCAGGGCAAAGATATTGCGGTGCTAACATTGGGACCGCGGTTATATGAGGCAGTAAAAGCCGATGATATATTAAGTCAGCAAGGCTATAACATCACCATTGCCGATGCTAGATTTGCCAAGCCGATAGATAGGGAATTATTGCATCAGCTGGTGGAAAATCACGATTATCTCATCACGATGGAAGAGGGCGCGATTGGCGGTTTTTCAGCTCAAGTGCTGGATATTCTTGCGCGCGATAATCTGCTTGAACGCGTTATTTATCGTCCGCTTTACATGAAAGATAGCTTCATCGACCATGCCTCGCAACAAAAGCAATATGCCCAAACAGGATTAGATGCCGATGCGCTGGTTAGGCTGGTGAAAGGGTTGACGGCGAAAGGCTGAGATGCAAAATACTAATATTGAGTAACCCTGACACGCAAGATGTTAATGTTGAGTAACAGCGGGGGGATTGCCCCCGCTTATATTAATGCGCCTTTAATATTGCTATTGACTCTTATTATTTCGCACCAAATGCGCCAGCATATGTTTTAGTGCCATCGCTATTTTGAAGCCTAAATACGCCACCAACTTCTTCAGCATTCGGGCCATAAGCTTTCATTGTGGCATCGCCACTCGTAAGTGTCGTGCCATCTGTGGTGCTCACATCACCCCTGAACCATTTATATAATTCTTGATAGCGCAATGTGCCAGTGAAATTCAGAGAATTATCTGTAGAGGCATTCTTAAAACTAGAACCTCCTACTGCAGTACCATTTCCACTCGCTTCAATAGTAGGTGGTGTTATTCTTTTTGTAGCACTCGTTGTAATGTTTGCCGTGCCTTCGGCAAAATCAACAGCTACTGTAGCGGTGGCGCGCGTTAAATATCCATCATCTCCATTCTTATAATAGCCAAAGACATATCCTTCAAAGTTAGAATTGCCATTTGTTGGGATATCATTGGTGAATGCTCCTGTTGAAAAGCCACCTTTAGCCGTGCCATCATCGATGATACCAACTGTTTGATAATTCCAACTCCATGGCTCACCACTATTTGGCCGATGCACTATCGTTATCCTGTTGGTATTGTGTGTGGTACCTTTATGAATAAAGCGTATAGAATAATCAGGATTACCAAAGTCACCAACCCGAGGACTAGGACTAACATCATCTATCATTACAAAATAGTCATTAGAAGTTTTCTGATCAAAATTTTGAGTGTTTGAAGCAAGACCATCAATATCTAATGTATTGATTTTAACTGCCGATATTCTTTTAGGAGCATTTGGTGAATTTACGTCATGAGCTTGTGTTATCTCAAAAGTTTGGGTGAGTGGCTTATCACTGGCTATGGTATAGCCTAAACCATTCATTGTGCGTGTTGTGGTATCTGACCATTTAGGGAAAGTTGCGGTATCAGCAAAGACATGGAATTCTTTTTCAATCGCGCCAAATGCGCCATAATAGCTTTCATCGGTGTTTTGCATTGCGAATGCGCCACCAAATTCTTCAGCCGCATGTGTGCCAATGCCATAAAAACGGGCATCAAGTGTGCCAGTTAAATCGCCGGCGGTAACAGTGCCAGTAATGTTATTAATATTGGCAAAATTTAGCGCTTCTGTGCTGAAATTAAGTGCATTCACCCTATCAGCACCATTATCCGTGCAATCAGCATTTACAATTATTTTACAAGTATCTCTACTGCTGATTGTTATACTGCCTTTGCTTTCGCCAAAAGTAACATTTGCTTTCACACGAAAACTGGTTTGATAATCTGTATTGGTATCTGAATTACTATAAAAACCATGCCCTTTACCTATAAATTCTACACTGCCAGTGATAGGGATATCGCCATTAGCAGTTTCCAAACCAGCAATCATCACGCCATCGGTGGCATAGGTGGTATCAGTAGTATTTGAAGCATGAAGCGCGCTATCGGCTCTGGTAAGATTCCAATGGGAATAAACCATATGGTTGGAATCAAAGCCAAAAAACTTATTGCCCCTATAGCCATCAATCTTTGTGCTAGTGGCATCAGCAGGTGGTGAAGTGATGGATGCCGTTAATTTATAGGCATTTGGAGTTGCAACAGTATCACTATTATAGCTTCCTTCATCATCATCCAAAATAACCTTCATATTTGTAATCGTTCCATTCGTATCATCGTGGGTTAGTTCCACACGCGTATCAGAGAGTTTTGTAATAGTTGTTTCTCTTGTAACAACCGCATATGTCCATGAATCGCCTGCTATCCGTGTATGGTCATTTGTTACTTTGCCATAGATACCTAACCCTTTTAAGGTATAATCTGCACCAGCGACCGCACCAGCAGTTATCGTGGGATAAGTAGAATTAAGGGCGGGGTCTGTTTCTTTAGCAGTTGTAAGTTTACTATCAGCAATAATCGCAATGGGGTCAATGCTTGCATTGATTGTTGTGCTGCGTCCCGCACCGAATACGCCATAATAATAGCGTGACGTATCAACCAGTGCGAATGAACCACCAAATTCGCCAGCCGAACTACCATAAAAACGCGCATCAAGCGTGCCTGCTAAATTATTATCTGTATCAGTTGTGTTGATAGCACCGCTGATAAGATTGACTGAAGCAGTTGCATCATCAGGATCCTCAAAAGATAAAGCCGATGTGCTGAAATTAAGAGAATTTAATTTCACGCCACAACTGCTTGCTTTGCATGTATCATGACTTTTGATTGTTATATTCCTTGCGCCAAAATTGATTGTTGCTATCACAGAAAAAATGGTTTTATAGCTTTCATTTGCATCGCCATAAATGCCACTGCCTTTGCCCGTAAATGTTGTGTCATTAACAGAAATAGCGTTTAGGTCGGTTGCTGTTGTTTCAATACCCGCAAGCATCATGCCGTTTTTATTGTAAATGCTATCAGTTAATACAGTGCTATTAGTACTAAGATCACTTTCTTTTTGTGCGATATGCCAGCCGATATATGCCATATATTCTGTATCAAAGCCAAAAAAACCACTGCTTCTATCCGCTTCAAGGGTTGCAATCGTTGCATCAAAATCGCTATTAATTACGTTATCAAGTAGCATTCCGTTCCTTCTATTAATGTCAGTAGCAGAAAGCTTTACGCTAGAACTAGAGGAAGGAACAATTGTTGAATAGTTAACGCCAGATAAATAAACAGAAATTTCTTTTATATTCCCAGTTATATTATCAAATTGAACACGACCAAGAGAGTTTGTTACTCTTACAATTTCGGTGGTTTGAGCATTATCAGCAGTGCCCCAAGACCGATTCAGCACACGGCTGTAAGCATTTGTATCATCTTGATAAACTGCCAAAGAATTCATATCGTGATTAGCCTTAGAATCTTTAAGAGTATCAGTAGATAGCCCAAATGGCATGCCCGGAGTTCTATCAGCCACATTCAATATTTCCTCAGCTATTGTGGAGGCAGTAAATGTCAGTGTATTAATACCGCCATGTTCGGCACCGAATGCACCATAATAATAGCTTGTTGCATTAGTTAAAGCGAATGTACCGCCAAATTCCCGCGCCGCGTCACCATAAAAGCGGGCATCAAGCGTGCCAGATAAATCGCCAGCAGTAACAGTGCCACTGATATTATTGGCGGTATAAGTTAATGCGGTTGTGCTGAAATCAAGCAGGTCACTCACATCAGTATTATCCGATGCCTTTTCAGTGTTTTCGCTTGCA
>JAHZMA010000005.1 GCA_022599575.1 Alphaproteobacteria bacterium
TAAGGTTTTGCCCGAACCTGTAGGGCCAATCAGCAGAATATTTGATTTTGCCAATTCCACATTTTGTTTACTACCCTCATTATAGCGCAATCTTTTATAGTGATTATACACCGCGACTGATAGAATTTTTTTGGCATATTTTTGTCCAATCACATAATCATTCAGGGTTTCAAAAATAATTTTTGGGGTCGGGATTGATTTATGTTCGTAATCGCTATCATGATGCTGTAAATCATCATGGATAATATCTTTGCATAATTCCACACATTCATCGCAAATAAACACGTTGGGGCCAGCGATTAATTTTTTAACATCGCCTTGTCCTTTTCCGCAAAAAGAACAATTTAATTTCTTTTTATCATCATTGCTCATCATTATTCCTCATCACTTATTCTTCTTCATCACTATCGGGACGTGTTTGCATCACCTCATCAATCAAACCAAATTGCTTTGCTTCATCGGCAGACATAAAATTATCGCGGTCCATCGCTTTTTCAATCACCGCTAATTTCTGCCCTGTGCAGTCAGCGAAAATCTTGTTAAGTCTTTCGCGGATACGCAAGATTTCTTTTGCCTGAATTTCAATATCGGTAGCTTGCCCTTGTGCGCCCCCCGAAGGTTGATGAATCATGATGCGGCTATTGGGCAATGCGTAACGTTTGCCTTTTGCGCCTGCGGTCATCAATAACGCGCCCATCGATGCGGCTTGCCCAAAACATAGGGTGGCAATATCGGGGCGAATATAATTCATGGTATCAAAAATTGACATGCCAGATGTAACAACCCCGCCCGGTGAATTGATATAAAACCAAATGTCTTTTTTGGGGTTATCGGCTTCTAAAAATAGCATCTGCGCGCATACCAAAGATGCGGTATAATCATCAACCGCGCCTGTTAAGAAAATGATGCGTTCTTTCAATAGTCTTGAATAAATATCAAAAGCGCGTTCACCGCGATTGGTTTGTTCCACCACCATCGGCACTAAATTCATCATTTCTTGTGGGTCACTCATGATTATTTATCCTTATCTTTTCTTGATTTTTTAGCGGGCTTTTTTTCTTTTTCTTTGCTGTCTTTTTCTTTGCTGTTTTTATCTTTACTGGCTTTATCTTTGCCGTCATTGTCTTTTTTGTCATCAGTTTTTGATTTTGCACTTTTTGACTTTGCGCCAGATGTCGCATCAGACTTTTTATCAGATTTCTTTTGGCGCCCATCAGCACGGCTTTCTTCTTCTAATTCAGCTAATTCTTCAGGTTTTACTTCGCGCGTGGTGGTTGTAATTTTATCTAATAAATCATTAACGGCTTTATCTTCCAGAATCGGTGATGCCAGATTGGCGCGCAAATGAGGGTTTTTTTGATAATATTCGGTGATTTCTTTGGCTTGTTCGGGGTGACGCATTGCCTCCATTCGAATCAGCTGTTCAATTTCTTGGTCGCTTGCTTCAATATTATTGGTTTGACAATATTTATCGATAAAAAATGCCATTCTTAAGCGGCGTTCGGCAATAAGGCGATATTCTTTTTTCAGCTCATCATCTGATTTTTCACTATCTTCGGGGTCAAGCTGGCCAAGTTTGCGAATCTGTTCAATCTGTTGCCAAATCGATTCGAATTCTGTTTCCACCATATTTTCTGGTAATTCAAATTGATATAATGTTTCAATCGCATCAAAAATTTGCCTTTTAACCACGCGGCTGATACTGCCTTGATGGCGGTCGATGATGCTATCTTTCAGGGCTTGTTTTAGCTCAGCCACGTCTTTTTTACCATATTGTTGCGCCAAAGCATCATCAATATCGGCCGCTTTGGGTTCCGCAATTTCATGCAAATTAATATCAAATTCAGTATTCGCACCTGCCAATTGTTCGGCCTGATAATTTTCGGGGAACGTTACTTTAATGCGGAAAGATTCGCCTGCTTTTTTACCGATAATCTGTTCTTCAAAACCCGGTATCATACTGCCCGCGCCTAATTTTAGGTTAAAGCCTTTGGCTTCGCCACCTTCAAATGGCACAGTATCTTTGAAGCCCTTAAAATCGATGGTAACCTCATCGCCCGCTTTACAGGCACGTTTTTCAGTAATCGGCGTGCTGCCACCAGCCTCTTGCGCTAGTGATTCTAAACCTGCTTCAATTTCTTCATCTTCAATCTTAACAGTGATTCTTTCAATTTCGATTTTTGTCAAATCGCCCAATTCAAAATCTGGCTTTAGGTCGATAATCACTGTAAATTCCATATCATCATTATCATCGAATTTTTCTAACTTCATTTGCGGTTGCGTTGCCTGTTGCAAATCATAATCTGCAATGATTTTTTTGGTGGCATTATCAGCAAATGCTTGCAATACATCACTTAGCACATCACGACGATAGCGTTGGCGTAAAACACTTATCGGCACTTTGCCCGCTCTGAAGCCCGGCACTTTAATTTTTACGCCAACCTCGATTAATTTTTTATCAACATCCTCATTGATGTCGCTCGCTGGCACAATAACTTTGTAATGACGGGTGAGTTTTTCTTTTTTGGTTTCAGTGATTTGCATGGGTTTTTCTATCCTTGATTAACATATATGCAGTTCTATCGTGTTCTTGCATAGGCTATGGTGCGGGTGGAGGGACTTGAACCCCCACGGGTTACCCCACTGGTACCTAAAACCAGCGCGTCTACCAATTTCGCCACACCCGCTTTTTTTTGAGATGATAATATCATATTAATTCTATCTACTGCCCCTCTTATATAAAGGTAAAATGATTAATTTTCAAAATATTTTTTGAATGATTTAAAATTAATACCAGAATTTATGAATTATTCTTCTGATTTTGATTGATATGCCCCTTGTGATGGAACATATTAATAAAAGCTGGTAGTGATAACATTTTAGAGCCATCATAATTTTTACTGGTGGCAAAAGTGGCACGACTATGGGCGTCATAACGGATATGCGGAATACCGAAACTATCGGTGGATAATCCAGTAATATGAACATATTCTACCGCCTTATCGCCTCTGGTGCGATTAAAAGTTGAGCCAATGCGAATATAGTCAAAAATTTTACGCCCATTTTTACGATGGCGCTTGATGATAATGCTTGGCCGTCTTTTATTAAGGTCAAGATATTTTGCTTTTGATTTGCCTGTTAATGAAAGATAGGTCATAATTCAAGAATGTGTTATTTGTTGATGATAACAAAACCACTTGCAAGCATTATGCCATCAGCGTAAAATATGTTGGTAAATTTTTTTGGGGCAATTGTTGATAAAAGGATAATAAATTATGACTTATGTGGTAACGGATAAATGCATTAATTGTAAACATCAAGATTGTGTTGAGGTCTGCCCCGTAGATTGCTTCTATGAAGGGGAGAATATGTTGGTGATTCACCCCGACGAATGTATTGATTGCGGTGTGTGCGAACCCGAATGCCCTGTTGATGCCATTATTGCTGATACTGATAATGAAGCCAATGAATGGATTGATTTTAACCGTCAATATGCCGAAAGCTGGCCGAACATTACGCGTATTGGCATTGTGCCTGCGGATGCTGATGAATGGAAGGAAAAACCCAATAAAATGGAATTTTTCAGTGAAAAACCCGGTAAAGGTGATTAGGTAAAGATACTAGGTGAAACTGATGAGTTGATTTGACGCATCTGACTCTTTTAGCTGTTAATAGCCAATCAAGCTTGATTTTTGCCCTTGTAATCTTATCATTGCATACCCATATTAACATTAGATATTATTTATGATGGAAGACAAATCTATGAAACAGCTGTACCCCGTTTTACCTATTCGTGATATTGTGGTGTTCCCGCATATTGTTGTGCCATTATTAGTGGGGCGCGAAAAATCAATCAATGCGTTAGAAGAGGTGATGAAAGGCGATAAGCAGATTCTGCTTGCCACCCAACGTGATGATAGCATTGACGACCCAAGCGAAGATGATTTATATTCGGTTGGCACATTATGCAATGTGTTGCAAATGCTGAAATTACCCAATGGCACGGTAAAAGTGCTGGTTGAGGGTGTGCGCCGTATGCAGGTCAGCAATTATTCGCGTGAGAAAAAATATCTGCGCGCCTATGCCGAAGATTTAGAAGAAGTAAGTGCTGAAATTGATGGCAAAGAAATTGATGCCATCACCCGTGTGATTGTTGAACAATTTGAACAATATTCACGGCTGAATAAGCGTGTGCCTGAAGAGGTGTTAAGCGCGATTAGGCAGATTAGCGAGCCATCTAAACTGGCTGATACTGTTGCCCAGCATTTGGTAATTAAGAATGAAGATAAGCAAACATTGCTAGAAACCCTATCACCATTGGCGCGGTTAGAAATCATTCATGGCTATATGGAAAACGAGATGGATGTGCTGAAAGTGGAAAGCAAAATTCGCTCGCGGGTGAAACGGCAAATGGAAAAAAGTCAGCGCGAATATTATCTTAATGAACAGATGAAAGCGATTCAGCGCGAATTGGGCGAACAAGATGATGAACATAATGAAGTTAAAGATTTTGAAAATAAAATTAACGCGCTCAAACTCACTACCGAAGCCAAAGATAAAGCATTATCTGAACTGAAAAAATTACGGCAAATGTCGCCAATGGCGGCTGAAGCCACAGTGGTGCGAAATTATTTGGAATGGATTTGTGCATTACCATGGCGCAAACGCTCGCGCATTTCGCGCGATTTAGCACGCGCCCAAAAAATATTAGATGAAGAACATTATGGTTTAGATAAGGTTAAAGAACGTATCATGGAATTTTTGGCGGTACAGTTGCGCGCTAAAAAAATGAAAGGGTCGATTCTCTGTTTGGTAGGTCCTCCGGGCGTTGGTAAAACATCATTGGGCAAATCAATCGCCCATGCCACAGGCAGGCAATTTGTACGCATGGCGTTAGGTGGCGTACGTGATGAATCCGAAATTCGCGGCCATCGCCGTACTTATATTGGTTCATTGCCCGGTAAAATCATTCATGGCATGAAAAAAGCTGGCACAGTTAATCCGTTTTTCTTGCTTGACGAAGTGGATAAATTGGGCGGTGATTGGCGCGGCGACCCCGCATCAGCCTTGCTTGAAGTGCTTGACCCCGAACAAAACCATGCCTTTAACGACCATTATATGGAAGTGGATTATGATTTATCGGAAGTGATGTTTGTTACCACCGCCAATACCATGAATATGGCATCGCCATTATTGGATAGAATGGAGATTATTCGAATCCCGGGTTATACCGAAGATGAAAAAGTTGAAATTGCCCAGCGTCATTTGATTCCGAAACAATATAAAGCAAATAACGTCGCCGCCAAAGAATGGCAGATTGATGAAGCGGCTATTCGCGATATTATCCGCTATTATTCGCGTGAAAGTGGCGTGCGTGCGTTAGAACGTGAAATCTCGTCTTTAATGCGTAAAGCGGTGTTGGAAATCACCAAAAGTAAGGGCAAGGTAAAAGCAGTAAAGGTGAATAGCGATAATTTGCAAGATTATTTAGGGGTTAGAAAATTCCGCTATGGGTTGGCTGAAACTGAAGATGCGGTTGGCATGGTAACAGGCTTGGCATGGACGCAATTTGGTGGCGAATTGCTGACCATTGAATCGGTGCTGATACCGGGCAAGGGCAAAGTCACCAAAACGGGTAAATTGGGCGATGTGATGCAAGAATCGATTCAGGCGGCAGAAAATTTTGTCAAAAGCCGTGCCGCCCATTTTGGCATCATGCGCGAATCATTTGAAGATACTGATATTCATGTGCATGTGCCAGAAGGCGCAACCCCAAAAGATGGCCCTTCTGCAGGCATTGCGATGATGGTATCGATGGTATCGATTCTCACCAATGTGCCAGTGCGTAAAGATATTGCGATGACGGGTGAAATCACCTTGCGTGGCAATGTGTTACCGATTGGTGGCTTAAAAGAAAAATTATTGGCGGCATTACGGGGTAAAATCGGCACAGTGTTGATTCCGCATGAAAACGAGAAGGATTTGGTAGAAATTCCAGATAATGTGAAGCAGGGGCTTAAAATTATCCCCGTTAAAAATGCTGACGAGGTGCTGGCACATGCTTTAACGCAAAAATTAATCCCTGTTAAGTGGCAAGATAAAATTATTGCGGGCAAAGCTGAGCCTAAAAGCAGTGAAAAACGTGTGGAACATTAATAAAAATCTGAGTTAATATTAACCATTGAAGACCATTTATTGTATCTTGCAACAGGCTATTGCTGATAAAAATTAATGAAAACCACCTCAAAAAAAGCTTAAAAGTAAGTTTTCTTTGGAAAACATCAAGGTTTTGTGATTTTTATTCGCGTACAAGTTGACGTTAAAAGGGTTTTTCATAATAAATAAAGTCTATAGGCAAGGCTAAAAATGATTGCCTAGAGTTTTGTAAATTAGGAATTTTTAAAAAAGGAGAATATTTGTGAATAAAGGTGAATTAATCGATGCGGTTGCAGATGCAACAGGTTTGAAAAAATCAGATACAGGTGCTGCCATTGATGCAGTTTTTGATGCGATTACCGCATCATTGCAAAAGCAAGATGAAGTCCGTATTGTTGGGTTTGGTACATTTTTGACTGTGAATCAAGCTGCACGTGAGGGGCGTAATCCGCGCACGGGCGAAAAATTGAAAATTGCGGCATCAGTGCAACCGAAATTTCGCGCAGGCAAGGGATTGAAAGAAGCTGTTAATTAAGTTTCTTTGTTTTTACGAAAAGCGGGGTGATATTGCCCCGCTTTTTTGTTGATTAAATTTAGCAAAAAGAGTAAAAATATTTTTTAAGGGCGATTAGCTCAGTTGGTAGAGCATCTCGTTTACACCGAGAGGGTCGGCAGTTCGAGCCTGTCATCGCCCACCATTAATTTCTGCTAGAATTGCAACAAAGTTGCAATTCGCGAGCAGGGGGCTTTGCGACCTTGCTAATCGCAAGGAACGCCCCTTAACCCCATCGCCATTATATCCGCTAGAATTGCAACGAAGTTACAATTCGCTAGAAGGGGCTTTGCGACCTTGCTAATCGCAAGGAACGCCCACCACCTTATCCCCTCTCAATAGTTAGCAAGGTTTGCGCTTGTACCCCAATCATATTTAAATGGGGCGCATTTCTCAACACATTATAATATGGGGGGTGCGACATTTTATAGGCATTGAGGCAAAAGCCCAATGCCAAAAATGACCCCCCATCCCCCCCGCTACCACTCAACAGTAAAGCGGTAAGTGTCTCGCTACTACCCAACGTCAATATCCCCCAAACCCCCGTTATTAATATTCGCTAGAATTGCAGTGAAAGCGAAAATTCGCTATGGTGCAGAAAATCACCTCTTAAAGAATCAGAAACAATGCCACAATCTGAAAAAATTACCGCGCTAGCATTAAAAATCATGATGCTGGCTGAAAAATCGCTAAAAGAAAAATCTGATGAAAAATTTATCGTGGCAATTTTTGGCGCGCCCGCCGCAGGTAAATCAACTTTCGCCGATTTGTTGCACCAAGCCCTTAACAAGCTGAACCTATATCAAACGGCTTTGCTAGCAATGGATGGCTTTCATCTTGATAATCATATTCTTGAGATGCGCGGGCAAGCCATACGCAAAGGCGCGCCTTTCACCTTTGATGTCGCAGGCTTGAAACATTGTTTGCATAGAATAAAAAACGGAAAACAAGGCGATGAAACCGAGATTTTCGTACCTGTTTTTGACCGTGATTTAGATGTGGCGCGTGCTGGTGCTACTTGCATTACGGGCAAGGATAAAATTATTCTGGTTGAAGGCAATTATCTGATGTTAAACCAACCGCCATGGCATGAATTAGACCAATTTTTTAATCTGTCGATTCGGTTGGATGTTTCGCTTGCTGAACTGCGTGAAAGATCGATGCAAAGATGGTTGAGTTACGGGCTATCGCCTCAACAAATCCGAACTAAAATCGAGCAAAATGATATGCCTAATACGCATTATGTGCTAGAAAACAGCAAAGAACCTGATATTATTTTCACAAGCTAGATGCTTGCCACCCTCGTCATTCCGTGCCAATGTGTAATCAGTGATTGCAGATTGTAAGAGACACGGAATCCATATGGGTGGGTGAAACCCGCCTCCAGAATACCGCTTTTGTGTTGATTAATAGCAACATGTACGATTTTAATGTTGGGTAACCCTGACTCACTTCATCGCTATACGCGATATTAGCGGTGGTGTGAGTTGCCATTACTCAATACTAAAATTTTACGTGTCTTGCCATACTCAATATTAAAATTTTGCGTGTTTTTAGGGTCATCAGTTTAGCGTTCTTGATGAGAATTATTTTAAATATAAAACTAATTCTTGTATTAAATTTGCAAAATATGATACTATTTATTTGTTTGTGGTTCACCATAGACACATATTAACTTAATGAAACTTGGAGGTTTCCATGAGAAAACTACTGTTTATAACCTTTGCAACGCTTGGTGTGTTGCTTTCAGCTGGCGTATCAGCCAATGCTGCGGATAAAGCCGCGGTTGGTTATTTATACACCACATTAAATGGCGAAGGCGAAAATGCTGTCGTGCGTTTTTCGCGCTATAAAAATGGCACAATTGGCGATGAAACTGCCTTTTGGACTGGCAGCAAAGGCGGTGCAAATCGTGGTGCTGGCGGTGATGCCTTTGGCGATTTTGATTCGCAAAATGCCATTAACATCATTGATAATTATCTGCTGGCAGTAAATGCTGGTGGGCATGATGTTACGGTTTTTTCAATAAACCACGCATCGGGCAATTTGAAAAAAATTGCTAATGTTGCATCTGGCGGTGAGCGTCCTGTGACGATCACATCGCAACCCGTTGCAGGTTCAAACAGTAAATATTGGGTAGTTGTTGGCAATCAGTGGAACAACCCGAACGTCCAAAAGGGCGGCGCGGGCGAACCAGCCATTGAGCGTTATCCGAATGATGCATTCATCAAGAACGGCCATAAAAGCAAAGTTGCTGCACGCAATATTGCTTTGTTCAGCTTTGATACAAAAACTGGCGCATTGATTCTCAAATCTGTGATTGATAGTTACACTGGCACCAATGGTGGTCCAACAGCTGTTGATTTCAGCCCTAATGGTAAATCGCTTGCGGTTGCCACATGGGGGATTGCCCATTTCGGCACAGCGACCCCAAGCCTTAAGGAACAAAAACCCAGCCGTGTTTATGTCTATGACTTTAACGCCAAAACTGGCGCTACTGGTAACCGTCGTTTCTACGAAGAAGCTGGCATTGCTGGCAGTATCGGGATGGATTGGGCGCCAAACAGCGTCAATCTTCTGGTCACCAACTTCAACCTAACAGTTGAAAAACGTGATCACAGCGTAACAGTGTTAGGCGTTAGTGCCGATAGTGTCTCCAAAGTTCAAAATTTTGGTACTGGTGACGGTGCTGGTGATGTTGATGAAGCTTGCTGGATGTTGGTCAACCCTGCTGGTGATAAAGCCTATGCGTCTAGCTTTGGCACGAATGTTATCAGTGTGTTTGATCTCGATAAGAGGGGCAGATTGAAAAAAATTGGTAGGGGCAAAGAAACAGTCAATGCCGCACGCGCTAAAGGCACGCCCGCTGGCGATACGAAAGATATGTTCATTGTGGATAAGGATTTCTATGTCATTGGTGCGTATCAAACCTACACACTCAGCCATTACAGTATCAAAGCCAATGGCACATTAAAACTGGTCAAACAGTATGATGTTGATACCGCTACGGAAGATTCGGGACCTGGCACGTATAACTTTCTTGGCTTGGCTGGCTACAGCATCAATTAAGCACTCATTTCAATAAGTGTTTTGCCCCGTAAGGGGTTTTCGGAAAAGGGGGGCATCTCACACGCCTCCCTTTTTTGTGTGTGATGACTCTTATTGAGCAACCCTGACACGCACGATTTTAGTGTTGAGTATGGCGGGGGGATTATCAAGGCTTTCATTCATCGCTAGTGTTAAACACAGCGGTGGGGGGCATGGGGGGCGTCATCGCGTGCTGATTGGCGCACCGCCAAAATCAGCAAAGCGTATGTCGCAAAGCCCCCCATATATTAATGTGATGAGACACGCACTGCCCTTTGTATTGAGTAATCTATCGACACGCACCACCGCCAGTTTTGGGTATGGCGGGGGGATTATCAAGGGGGGTCTTCACAAGGTGGGCGGCTTATGCCTTGCCCACCGAGAAGTGAAGTCGCACCCCCCCTTGATACTATGAAAGCAATAAAGACACGCACCGCCCTTGTGTTACACACCTCTAAAAACGCACTCCTCCCCCACCGTCATTCCGTGCCGATGTGCAATCGAAGATGCACATCGTAAGAGACACGGAATCCACAAAGGGCGAGGTTTACCTCGCCATCGAGAATATGGACTTTGTTTAATTACTTCCGACACACTCCTCCCCCATATTAAGCACAGCGGGGGGTATGGGGGGCATTCGCAAGATGGCGGGCTTGTCCTCGCCATCGAGAAGCGAATTCGCGCCCCCCATATTATAATGTGATGAGACGCACTCCACCGCTAATGTTAAGCAATCTAGCGACATGCTCCTCTTTTCGTATTGAGTATGGCGGGGGGATTATCAAGAGGGCAATCGAAGCAAATCTTAATATGAAAGCACTGCTTTCATATTTTTAGATTTACTGGATTGCCTATTCTGACTTGTTTTGAGCAAGCGCGACCGAGAAGTGAAGCCGCAAAGCCCCCCATATTATAATGTGTAGAGACACGCTAGATGCTTGTATTGACGAATCTAACAACACGCACCGCTTTTGTGTTATAATGTTGAAAAAACACA
>JAHZMA010000047.1 GCA_022599575.1 Alphaproteobacteria bacterium
AATCGCATGTGCCAGCCTATAAAGTGGCTTCCAATGCAAGGCGCGATGAATAAAGAAGAAATGAATCGACTGCCATGTTGGCAAAATAAGAAATAACGCGCAAAACCATATCGGGTTTTCAGCAAAACTGGTTTGCATCATAAAACCATTGGCATAGGCCCATAGCATGAATGCTTCATAGGCTGTCCACACCAGCACGCCACTTGCCAAAGTCCAGAAAACATTATCCCAAACTTGGTCGTTAAATGTGAATAATTTATGATTCTTGCTGAATGGGCGCGGGTCGAAGCGGAAAATATCATTTTGCCATTTAAGCCGATATAGCAAAACATGCATACCGCCTACCACCACAACCATCATCACAAAATTGCGTAGATAATGATGCAACAACCAATTATCTAACAAACTATTCGACGTAAAAGAGGCGTAATTTTCAATCGGTTGCATCGCATAATTTAAGGTTAGCCATGCTGTGGTAAGAAAAAATATCTTCACTGATAATAACCAACCGCCCGTTAGCCAATAGGCAATGATTTTCAAAAGATTGGGAGGTAAATCAAATAATGGCGAACCACATTTTATTGGTAATTCGGGCAACCATAGCCATGTTTTGCTTTTTTTAGGATTTTGCTCACTGTCATTTTTTTCATTGTCATTTTGGATTATTTCTTGTGCCATCATGCCACCCTAAATCAAATGAAAAAGTTTTATATTTTACCCATATCGCATTTTCACCTAAAATGCTACAGATTTTTTGATGCGTTTGTTGTTTTTTTACTCACATGCATCATTTGAAAAAACCAATTTTATGTGACAATCATTATCGTTGCATTTTTAATATTTTAGGCAATTTAAATCGCATCTCATCATGGCTAAACAGCAATAATATAATGGGTAGTGAGCTAAAAGCAAATGTTTCCCTAAATTGTGAAAGATGGTTGCTATGATACGGAAAAACGACATGCCACATCACCATGCCGATAATTGGAAATATCAGCATCAGTAATGCGATATATTTGCTACTGCCTCTCATTTTACGCATCACCATAATAGCAGGTATCACTAACATTAACAAAATACTACCTAATACTGCCTCTAATATTCTCGTTATAGAAGGAATTTCATGCGTGGCTTGTTGCGTTGCGATTGCAGCAACCGACGAGACTGAGCGATGTGTTAAACCATGAAACAATTTTTGATGTGGCACTATCTGAAAATGAACCAGCAATGCCAATAGCACACCTATAACCATACCAATGCCAATGAAAAAGCCACCTATTATCCATAACCGCAACCATGTTTTTTGTGGCAATTGTAATTTTATGGCTCTTTCATGAAAATAATAGCTGTAAAAAGCTAAAAAACAAAAAGGGTGAATGGTAATATAATCATACGAGCATAATGCAATAAACATCATCAGCAAACTGGCAACGGCAATCATTTCACCATAATCACGATACCGCCGCACAATAAGCGCATCATCACAGCAACGTATCAACCAGTTTTTACAATAAAATGCAAACAGCAAAATCGGCAAAAGATTGCGCCCAAGATTCCACCAAATATTCATATCGGTTCTAACAACAATCCAAATCAACATTGTAAACACTAATGGCGCGTAATTACCATGTCGGTTAAAACAATATAATAACCAATATAAAAACACCGCACAGCTGAATAGAGTTGACATAAAATATAATAGATGTTGCATGGTGCGTAATTCTTTAATGCCCAGCATTTTTACAAAAACCGCTAACCCATGTTCCATCAACCGATATTGCGTGAAAATGCCAACCCTATCTTCAACACCACCAGCAGGAACAGAAAATGTTGCCCAATCAGCATCTACCAGATTAAGAACATCGCGCCCAACTTTTCTAATTGGTTTAATAAAGGGCGTATAATCGCGTGTAAGGTCGTTGCTATAAAGCCAAATGTGAGCGATTGAAATTTGCTCAGAATAACGATCAAAATAATTTCGTGTGTATAGATCAGTAAATGATATGGTCAACACTAACAATGCAGTTGCCATAAACCATCTTTTTTTCGGTAAAGAAAGATGTGTTGCAAATAATTTCATGCTAGCTCCTCATATTAAGCAACAAATTAATATTTCAATCGCCCGTTGGGCATTTGCGTCCAACATAATATCACTCTTTTAATAATTTTTGTAAAAAACCTTTAACATTATGTTTCACTTGCTGATGATTGGTAACCAACAATAGTATCGGTAACATGCCGTAATAAAGTGCCTGTTCAAATTGTGGCACATGATTGCGATGATTGGGAAATAATAACAGCCATACTATACCGCCCAGTAATGGCAGAAACAGCACACATAACAGCAAATATTTTTGCTGTTCTTTTAGCGATAACATCAGCAAACCAGCAGGTAATATAAACATCAATAATAGTGGCACTGTCGATTTTTGCATCACCGCAAGCACCGATGGGCGATAATGGTTAATATCAAACCCATTACCAACAACTGAACGTTTTGTAACACTATTTTGCAAAGCATTAAACCCCACCATATCGATATGCACAGCCAACACCAAAAACAGCCCACATAACACACCAAACCCAATAATAACTAACCCCGGCAAAGCATTTTTCACCGATGCAGAAAATGAGACTTCTTGATTGTCACTCTTAAAATATAAATAAATCGCGGCAAAGCTTGCCGCTTCTATCACCATAAAATCATAAGAATGAAACGCAATCAATGAAAATAATAATGATGAAACCGCCCATAATCGTAAAAAATCAGTCACTTTGTGATGCCGATAATATGATAAATAAATCATAAATAATAAAAGAGGCAAAACGCTTAAACCAAAATTGCGCCCAATACTAATATCGGTTTCTACAAACGGCCAGATTGCAACCACCAGCAACAAAGGCAATGGCGTTGCATAACGGTTATAAAGATGCAACAGCAGTAATAAAATAACAGCAACACTCAAACTTAAAAACAAAAAATAGAGCAGTGCTTTGATGATATTCAATTCTTTGATACCAAGCATTTTAATCACGAGCGCGCTAACATGCACTTCTGCCCAATATTGTGATAAATAATAGTGATGCGGAATATCATTACCAAGTGCGCGTAATTTCTCCTGTATCATCACATTATGATTAGCAATCGGATTTTCTGCCGAATTAAACAAATGATTCTCTGGCAAATCATAGATAAGTGTTGCATGTTTGAAAGGACTATATTCAAAATTGAGATTATTCGCATAACCCCAAATCGCTGATAGTTTAATATGTTCATCATTAACATCAAAATATTGCCGATAAGGCACAACACCCGATAATGATTGCACACAGATAATCACGGCAATAAAAATAAAAAACACCCGTTGCCGCATATCCAGATTTTTAGCAAAAAACAAATCTAAAATTTTATTGATGATACCCATCACCCAATTTCTCCACAAACAACAATTAATGCCCTGACCATAAAGATTTTTCGCCCAACATGCTACACATTTTTTGATGCGCTTGCAATTCTTTTTCACTGGCAGTGATGATGATTTTCCCCCGTGCTATTGTTGGTGTTTCTATTGTCGCATTATCATCTGTGATAACATCTTCACCTGCATCAGTTTCAGCAATCGGCGCAAGCAAATCAGCGGATTCATCAGCGGGCGTTTTGCCCTTTAATGCCAGAAACACATCAGCTAAAATTTTAGCATCTAATAATGCGCCATGCTTATCGCGCATGGTACGGTCAATTCCGAACCTATCGGCAAGCTTGTCAAGTGAATTTTTACCACCCGCAAATTGCTTGCGCGCCAGCAATAATGTATCTTCCACCTGATTTTCAAGCGGTGTATAGCCTGCAATATCAAACTCGGATTCGATGAATTTCATATCAAATGATGCATTATGCGCCACCAATATTCCCTCATCAATGAATATCAGAAAATCATCAGCAACCGCGCTAAATATTGGCTTATCTGCCAGAAAATCATCACCCAAACCATGCACCTGATAGGCACCATCAGGCATGGAACGTTCGGGATTGATATAGCAATGAAACTCTTTGCCAGTTAGCCGATAATCCACCATCTCAAGCGCGCCAATTTCAACGATGCGATGCCCTTCACTTGGTTCAAAACCAGTGGTTTCAGTATCAAATATGATATGCCGTATCATTTTTTATATTCCCCTTTGATTGTTACGCCAGCACTTCCAGTGATTCTTCTGCCAATTCGGCAATAAAGCGCGATGGCATTGCCATTTGAAACTGCCCATAAAGCCTTCTGCCCGCCACATGCGATACAAAAGCGTGTCTTTTTGCCCGCGTTAATGCCACATAGGCAAGTCTGCGTTCTTCTTCTAAACCATCATTGCCACTTTCATCAATCGTGCGCTGCGATGGAAACAAGCCTTCTTCCCAACCCGGTAAAAACACCGTATCAAATTCCAGACCTTTGGCGGCATGAATCGTCATCAAATAGACCGATTTTTCAGTGCGCGTGGCAGCATCCATTATCAGCGATATATGTTCCAGAAATTCATCTAAATCATGCATTGGCTGTTGCGCCACCAGCAATTCATTCAAATTATCTTGCTTGCCTGCACTTTTGATAGTATCCGCACTTTTCTTTAGCATCTCGCGATAACCACTTTGCGCGATTAAAAATTCAGTAATTTGTGGCAGGGAATCCGTCTCACTCATGTGACGGGCATGTTCAATCATCGCCACAAATTCGTTGCAGATATTGCGAATCCGCGGCTTAATTTCAGGAATATCATCAAGCGCGGTTTTCATTAATGTGTAAATCGGCATTTTGCGCTTTGCCGCCTGTTGCCTCAATAACTGCAATGATGCCCCGCCTAGCCCTCTGGTTGGCTTATTGATAATCCGTTGCAATGCCAAATCATCATTATCCTGTGCCACAAGGCGCAAATAGCCAATTATATCGCGAATTTCCTCGCGTTCATAAAATCGCAACCCCCCGATAATCTGATAGCTGATTCCTGCCCGTAACAGGCTTTCTTCAAAAGCGCGGGTTTGTGCGCCTGTTCGCACCAAAATCGCCATCTCGTCAAACGGAATTTTCTTGCAAGCCAGACTTTCAATTTCGCTAGCCACATAGCGCGCCTCTTCATCGCCAGAAAAAAACCGACATAATCTGATTCTCTCGCCCGCCTCGTCATTCGAGCGTAGATTTTTACCCATACGCCCTTTATTATGGTCGATAAGCTGTGCTGCCACATTCAAAATATGCCCTGTTGAGCGGTAATTTGTCTCAAGCCTGATGGTTTTTGCTTCGGGGTAATCTTTTTCGAACCGCAAAATATTGCTGATTTCTGCCCCGCGCCATGAATAAATCGCTTGATCATCATCGCCTACGCAACAGATGTTACGGTTTTTTTGCGCCAATAACCGTAGCCATAAATATTGTGCGACATTGGTATCTTGATATTCATCAACTAAAATATACTTAAACCGTTGCTGAAATTTTTGTAAAATATCGGGGTGTTTCTGCCATAAATTCACCATATGCAGCAGTAAATCGCCAAAATCAACCGCATTTAATTCTTGCAAACGGGTTTGATATAATTGATAAAAATCTTTTAAGTTTTTATCAGTCATATAGGGCTGTTCATCATTTGGCACATTTTCAGGCAACCATGCTTTGTTTTTCCAGCGGTCAATCATATAGATTAAGGTGCGCGCATAATTTTTACTATTATCACCTGCGCCATGTTCGGTGAGTATGTCGCGCATCAGACGGGTTTGGTCATCAGGATCTAATATGGTGAAGCGCGGGGTTAAGCCCATAAATTCACTATGTTGACGCAAAAACCGCGCCGATAATGAATGAAACGTTCCTACATTTATCTGTGTGGCGTTTATTTGCCCACTCATTGATTCATTGGCGATGTCATCACCTGCACCCAGCATTTTATCAATCCGTTGCCGCATTTCAGCCGCCGCCTTATTGGTGAAAGTTACCGCCAATATCTCGTAAGGGCGCGCCTTGCCACTGGTGATAAGATTGGCAAGCCGTGTGGTGAGAACGCGGGTTTTTCCCGTGCCAGCACCTGCTAATACCAGTAACGCACCATCTAACGCGCTACATGCCTCGCGCTGTTCGGGGTTCAGCCCTTTGAGTAAATCGGCTGATATGGTTGATAAATCATTCATCATATTTTGATTGTTAATGATTCACGCCATAAAGGCAATCATACGCGCAGATTTTTTCATGCTTTACACTGATTATTATTGCGTTGATTTATCGCAATGTGATATTTTACTGCCATCATATAATTTACATCAAAAGGATAGCCCAAAATGACGCAACAACAACTACAACAAACCATCGATAATTTATGGGAACAGCGTGATTCCTTAACCACTGATACCACAGGCGAGGCGCGTGACGCCATCAATGAAACTTTGAATCTGCTTGATAGCGGTAAATTACGGGTAGCGCAGAAAAATGACGGCGAGGCTGATTGGCACGTCAATCAATGGGCGAAAAAAGCCGTGTTGCTTTCGTTCCGTATCAATGCCATGCGCGAAATGGTTGGCGGTGCTGATGGCGGTATTTGGTGGGATAAGGTGGCATCAAAATTCGCCAACTGGCGCGGCTCTGATTTTGAAGCGGCGGGCTTTCGTGCCGTGCCAAATTGCACCGTGCGCCATAGCGCGTTTATTGCGCGTAATGTGGTGCTAATGCCTAGCTTTGTCAATCTGGGTGCCTATGTTGATGAGGGCGCGATGATTGATACATGGGCGACTGTTGGGTCATGCGCGCAAATCGGCAAGAATGTGCATCTTTCGGGCGGTGCGGGCATTGGCGGGGTGTTAGAACCGTTGCAAGCAGGGCCTGTGATTATTGAAGATAATTGCTTTATTGGCGCACGGGCGGAAGTTGCCGAAGGCGTGATTGTGCGTGAGGGGTCAGTCTTATCAATGGGCGTTTATATTGGCGCTTCCACCAAAATTGTGAACCGCGAAACGGGTGACATTCATATGGGCGAAGTGCCACCCTATTCGGTGGTAGTCTCTGGCACATTGCCGAGTAATAAACTCTTGCCTGATGGCACGGCAGGACCTAGTCTTTATTGTGCGGTGATTGTGAAACAGGTTGATGCGCGCACCCGTTCTAAAACTTCTATCAATGAATTATTGCGTAGTTAATTGAATTGTCAAACGACCTAAAATTAGATGAAGTCGCGCTTACCGAAAGGCTAATAGAGTATAAAAGCGTCTCGCCCGCATCGGGTGAGATTTTTGACTTTGTAGAAAATCTATTGCAAGAAATCGGGCTTCATTGCACGCGCCTACCCTTTGGTAAGGGCGATGAATTGGTTGATAATCTTTATGCCGAATATATTTACAATCCTGATAATTTACCCGAACATCAGCTGTTTCATTTAAGTTTTTGCGGGCATCTTGATGTGGTGCCAGCTGGTGACGAGACGCAATGGCAAAGCCCGCCTTTCACCCCTACTATCATTGGGGACCGACTCATTGGTAGGGGGGCGGTGGATATGAAATCAGCAGTCGCTTCGTGGATTGTTGCGCTGAATCGCTTTGTTACAGATAATAAAACGCCGATCATTATCAGCATGATAATCACGGGTGATGAAGAAGATAAAGCGATTAATGGCGTGCGTAAGATAGTGCCTTATTTGCAAGCAAACGATAAGAAAATTGATTTTTGCATCACGGGCGAGCCAACATCAAAGCATAAGGTTGGTGATGTCATGAAAATCGGCAGACGTGGGTCGCTTAATGGCACACTCACCATTCATGGCAAGCAGGGGCATGTCGCCTATCCCGAACAATGCGCCAATGCCGCCCATGCGCTTACCCGTATTTTGCAAAAGCTTATTGATGAGGAGTGGGATAATCAGCCCGATGATGCTTTTCCGCCCAGTAGTTTGCAGATCACCACGATTGATATTGGCAATCAGGTCAGTAATATCAGCCCGAATAAAGCGGTGGCGCGTTTTAATATCCGCTATAATCATCAGCATGATGGTGAGGCATTAAAGCAGAAAATTCTAAATATCATCACCCAAATTGCGCCCAACCCATATGATAAAGGCAATTCGCCCGAAACGCTTGACATTTTTTATCAGCTGGAAACCAGCTATAGCAATAGTTTCTATTGCCAAGCGGGCAGAAACCATCAAACCATTATTGAAGCGGTGAAAAAAGCGGTGGACATCACGCCCGAATATTCAACCGAAGGTGGCATTTCTGATTCTCGGTTTTTGGCAGATTTTTGCCAAGTGGTGGATTTTGGATTATGCAATGCCCAGATGCACCAGACTAATGAATCAGTCAAGCTTGCCGATATTCGCACCCTCACCACTATTTATCATGAAATTATCAGCCATTTCGCCCAAAATTCGGCACAACAATAAAGCTAATTGACAAATCACCATAAAAAAAGCACAATAAACTTACAATAATTCAATAATTCAAGGAGATATTTGCATGCAAATCACAACCAATACGCGCCATTTTGATTTAACGGATTCGATTCGTGACTATGTTGAAAGCCATACGACTCCTGCTATCACCAAATATTTTGCCAACCCTAATGATGCCGATAACGCTGATATTACCATATCAAAAAATGGCAGTCTGTTTGATGTGGAAATCAAACTGCATTTGGCAAGAAAAATGGATGTGGTGGCGCATGGCAGTGCCCATGATGCCTATGCCGCTTTTGATGAGGCGCTGACCCATGCCAGTAAAAAAATCCGCCGCCATAAGCGTAAAATCACCGATTATCACAAAAGTGCGGTTGAAAAGCAGGCGATGCAGGCACTTTATTATGTGATTGATAGCACCGATAATACCGAATATGATGAACCAGAAGAAACATATATCAGCGAAGCCGAAGATGAAAAAAATGGCGCACCTGCCATCATTGCCGAAGAAGCGGCTGAAATTAAAAGCATGTCGGTATCAATCGCGGTGGCAAGCCTTGATTTAAGCGGGCGCAATGCCATGCTTTTTAAAAATTCTGGCAATGATAAATTAAGCATGGTTTATGTGCGCCCCGACGGTAATATCGGCTGGGTAGAGCCGCATTTGGATTAAAACCGAAACAATGGCAAGCCCACAAATCATATTTAAGCCTGAAAATATTGTGCCATTTTTTAAGGCGAGTTCTAAAAAACAAGTGCTTTACGAATTGGCGTTACGCGCAACCCAAATCGGCAATGTTGATATTGATGTTATTTTTAGTGCTTTGATAGCGCGCGAAAAATTAGGGTCGACCGTGATTGGCGAGGGCATTGCCATGCCACATACCAAATTGCCTAAAATTGACGATTATCTGACAATTTTTATGCGCCTACAAGAACCTGTTATATTCGATGAATATGATAATGCACAGGTGGATTTAATCTTTCTATTATTAGTGCCCGACCGTGGCGGTGCGGAACATTTGCGTTTGCTAGCGCATTATCATAAATTATTCAGTGATGCCGATTTATGTGATAGAATCAGACAAGCGCGGCCGAACAGTAAGTCGATTTTAAGTATTTTACACAGCACTGATAACGATAGCCCCCCTCTGCATCATATTGCATAACATGCCCACCATATTAACCGCTAATCATATAACAGCCATTACCGAAACTGATTTGCTGTTCAATCTTAGTTTTGAATTACGAGGCGGGCAAGCATTACATATTGCAGGCAAGAATGGCACGGGCAAATCCACTTTGTTGGTGATATTGGCAGGGTTGCTTGAGCCTTTTTCGGGCGAATTTTCTTATATCTCCAACCATTATATCGGACATGATAACGGGCTTCACCCCGATGAAACAGTGGCGGAAACATTGGCATTATGGCGCGTTATTTACGGGCAAACGGCAGATATGGGGCATTTATTGCGTGATTTTGCGCTTGATGATAAGCAACACACCAAAACCAATCAACTTTCAGCGGGGCAGAAGCGCAAATTAAACCTGTTGCGCCTAAAAATTGTCACCCGCCCCTTATGGATTTTAGATGAAGCCGATAATGCGCTTGATGATGCATCATGCCAGATATTGCAACAATGGATTCATCAGCATCTTACACAACAAGGCATGGTAATTTTCACCAATCATGGCGCACCACTCATCACGCCCCATCAGCAAATTATCTTGGACGATTAGATGCTAACCAGATTCACATATTTATGCAAACGCAACCTTATTTTGCAATGGCGCCATAAAGCAAATCTGTTTCTGCCCGCTTTATTCCTCTTGCTGGCAGGATTTTTTATCCTGTATTTGGGCAATAATCCGCCTTTATTGCTGAACATGCAAATTGGCTTGATTTTGATGATGTTAGCGATGCTATTACCACTTGGTGGCTTATATCAGCACGATATTGATACAGGCTTTTTGCAAATTATGCGGCAAAGTGGAACGCCTTTATTGATATATGTTTATGCCAAAATCATTGCCTTTATTATCGCGCAACAGCTTGCGTTATTGCCTGCTTTGCTGATTTACGCCATGATGGCAGGTGTGCCACTGAATATGCTAGGTTTGTATCTGTTAACCGCTGCCATCATGCTATGTGGTATCAGCTTTATCGGCGCAATGCTCAGCGCGCCTTTGCAGACAGCGCCAAGCGGCTTATTGGCATTATTATTATTACCGCTTTTAATGCCATTGGCGATTTTTGCCGCCTCCGCTATCGACCATCACTTTTTTGGGCTTAATTATCAACCGCATTTGCTATTATTAACTGGATTTTCATTGCTAAAGGCAGTATTATGCCCTTTCATCACCCAAAAATTTTTACAAATCGCTACCGCCCGTTGGTAACAGTGAATAAAAAATGCTTCATTATTTTTCTAGCCCCTATCGTTTCCAACAATTGAAAAAATATTTGAGCCCGCTATCATTATGGCTATGGGTATCATGCTTAATATTGGGATTTTATTTTGCGTTTTTTGCCTCGCCTGCCGATTATCAACAAGGCGATGCTGTGCGAATTATGTATGTACATGTGCCTTCTGCCTATATGGCGACCATGATTTACGCTTTGATGGCAATAGCGGCTTTTGTGTATTTTATCTGGAAACATATTTTAGCAGAAATCTTTGTGCGTGCCGCCGCCCCCGTTGGTGCGTGTTTCACGTTTATTTGTTTAAGCACTGGCGCATTATGGGGCAAGCCAATGTGGGGCGCATGGTGGGTGTGGGATGCCAGATTAACATCGGTGCTGGTATTGTTTTTCTTTTATTTGGGCTATATCATTTTCGTGCAGAATTTTGCAAACCGTGCAGGCAGGCGCAATGCGCTGATTTTAGTGATGGTGGGGGCTGTGAATCTGCCGATTGTAAAATTTTCGGTGGAATGGTGGAATAGTCTGCATCAACCCGCATCGCTGATACGTAAAGGCGGACCAACCATAGATGCTAGCTTTTTAACGCCATTATTTTTAATGTTAGCAATGGTGACTTTCTTCAGCATTTGGCTTATATTGCAACGGATGGAATTACTATCATTGCAAGAAAAATATAACAACCGCCATATCATCAACAAGCTGAAAAGGAACGCATCATGAGCGCATTTTTAAGTGGAAATTATGGTTTTTTCATCATCAGTGCCTATCTGATTTTTGCCGTAACGTTAAGCGGTATCACGCTTTATAGCCTGTTAAAATTACGCAATATCAAACGAAAACTGAACCGTGTCCGCTAAACATCAACGTCTTATTTTTATTGCTGTGCTGATTGCTGTGGTTGCTTTGGCAAGTTTTTTGATTTTGCGCGCCCTTAACCAGAATATCGTGTTTTTTCAAACCCCATCGATGTTGCAGGAAAATAACATTCCATTTGGCAAGCCGATAAGATTAGGCGGGTTAGTTGTAACTGATTCAGTGCAAAAATCAGGCAACCGCACCGATTTTATTATTACTGATGGTATCGCACAAATGATGGTACGCTATCAAGGGTTATTGCCCGACTTATTCCGCGAAGGGCAAGGCGTTATCGCGCAAGGGATTTATGATGATGCCGAAATTTTTACCGCCACCGAAATATTAGCCAAGCATGATGAGAATTACATGCCACGCGAATTGGTGGAAAGCCTAAAAGAAACAGGGCAATGGAAAGAATCTATGGGGCAAGATTCTATGGGGCAAGAATCTTCGGAGCAGGAATATAAGCCATGATTGAATTAGGACATTTAGCCATCACTATCGCTATTTTCGCCGCTTTCATGCAAGCGATATTACCTTTATTGGCGCGCATTAATCGCCATAATAATCAAAATTTACAATATTTCTCGCCTTTGCTTTCCGTCTTACAAGCGGGCTTATTTATCTTCGGTTTCATCATGCTTTCGGTCAGTTTTGCGCGCAGTGATTTTTCGGTTTATTTGGTCTATCAACATTCCCATACCTTAAAGCCGATGCTGTATAAAATCACCGCTCTATGGGCAAATCACGAAGGGTCGCTGTTATTATGGCTAACGGTGATGGCAATATTCGGGGCATGTTTGGCATTATTTGGCGCGAAAAAAGATGAGGCTTTACGCTTTTACGCTTTATCGGTGCAAGGTGGCAGTATCTTTCTATTCGGGATTTTTATGATACTCACCTCTAACCCTTTTGGGCGAATTATACCAATGCCACCGCAAGGCGAGGGTTTGAATCCGATATTGCAAGACCCTGGATTGGCGTTTCACCCGCCCACACTCTATATGGGTTATGTTGGGCTTTCCACCGTATTTGCGCTTGCCATTGGCGGGTTGCTGAATAATAAAATTGATGCCTATTGGGCGCATACCACCCGTATTTTCGCGCTATTGGCATGGCTATTTTTAAGTGCGGGTATCGCGCTTGGCAGTTTCTGGGCCTATTACGAATTAGGCTGGGGCGGTTTTTGGTTTTGGGACCCTGTGGAAAATGCGTCGCTGATGCCATGGTTGCTTGCCACCGCCTTGTTTCATTCCTTATCGGTGGTGCAGAAATCAGCAAGCCTGAAACATTGGACTGTGTTTTTAAGCATAATGAGTTTTGGGTTATCGCTGATTGGCACATTTTTAGTGCGTTCTGGCATTTTAACATCGGTGCATTCTTTTGCGAATGACCCTAAACGTGGGCTTTTCATTCTCATCATTGTTGCCGTGATGCTAACAGCTGGTTTTTTGCTATATGGTTTGCGCGGCGAGGC
>JAHZMA010000048.1 GCA_022599575.1 Alphaproteobacteria bacterium
AATTGTGGTAGAACCACAATTCGCTAGAAGGGGCTTTGCGACCTTGCTAATCGCAAGGAACGCCCCTTAACCCCATCGCCTTTTATTCACTCACCATTGGCAAAGCCAATGGTTCGTTATATGGGGGTGCGACTTTGCTCGCGCAAAGCCCCCCCAAACCCGCACATTAATATCCGCTAGAATTGCAGTGAAAGCGGAAAATTCGCTAGATTGCCTATTCTGACTCGTATTGAGTAAACGAAACACGCACCTCCGCTAATATTAAGCAATCTAGCGACACTTTAGATTTTAGTATTTGGTACGGCGGGGGGTTGTTAAGGGGGGCAAGTGGCAAGAGGCGTCTGCTTGGCAAATTGTCCTACGGACATAAATTTGACAAGCGCGCATCGAGAAGCCACATCGGGTTCCCAACCTTTTTTGCTCGCAAAAAAGTTGGGGTCCCGTCGCGCCCCCCTTAAATCATAAAACGACTTCGCAAAGCCCCCCATATTATAATGTGATGAGACACGCACGATTTTAGTATTGAGTATGGCGGGGACAATCTTGGTAAATCAATATATTTTATAATCGTCCTTATGTTCATCTTCATAGTCATGCAGATATTCATATCCAAAATCATAACGGTTTCTTTGTTCCATTTCATTCATTAATTTTATCATTTTTGCCACTGCTTTTATTTCTTCTAGTGATTCATCCATAATAAGCAACTCTAATTTAAAGCAACTGAAGTCGACATCATAGGTCGGTAATGTTTTCTTGAAGAATGTGCCAAGCAAGGGGGCATTATTCCACCAAAGCGCACTGTAATATTTATATTTTGGTTCACATTCAAGTGCATCATCATCAGGCGACATGAAAGATAATTGAATAGTAGCTGTTTGTATTTTTCTCTCTCGTTCTGATATTTTGTCAGATACGATGCGTGATAATGTGCTCCATAAATTAAAACAATCATTGAAGCTACGCAATGCAGGTAGTTCTTTTTTGAATAATTTGCCAATGATAGGTGTTTCGTTCCAAGCAACCGTAGCATGATAGTGATGATTATCGCGACATTCCGCTGTTATCTTATCTAAATTCGGTAATTTTCTATGATTCGAATCGATAAGCAAAAATAAGACAATTATAGCTAAAAAAGAGATTAAAATAATAAAAAAAATATTAAATTCTTTCTTTGTTCTTAATTTTTGGTTAAAAATTATATTAAAAATATGCAATTTCATAGTAATTCACCCTTTTTAGTTGATGTTAAAGAATTTATAACACATATTATAAGAACATTCAATATATTTTTTTAGAAAGGAAAATTAAATGAGTGATGAACAAACTCGCGAATATCTTAAAGGCGAACAACAAAAATTAGAGCGCGAAATCGCCAACAAATTAAGTGTTTTGTCACAAATAGAGCGTCAACTGGACGATTATGCAGTGCAGAGAAACGCGCTAGACTCTAAAATAGAGATGTTGCGTGGTAAATATAATGGTGATAGCAATCATGATAGCAGAATTAAGAGTGACATTGAAGTAGAACATAATAAGAGAAGACAAATAGAAAGCATTATGAATCGTACCCATGACAGAGGGAAAAGCCTAACGCAAGAAATTAAGAGACTAAAAGCGAAATTATCTGAAATTATCACAGCGATATCAAAAGGCGTATCAGTCGCCTAAAATATCAAAATAATGGCATGAAACTTATAAGAGGGTGCAGATATATTCTGCACCCTCTTTTAGGTTTAATTTATTGCGCGTTATGGTAACAGTGGCACGGAATGACGACGCGTTGTAACTTGCCTATTGAAAAACCCATCATAAAACAGTAATATCCCCCCTAATCCTTAACCTATATATTTTGAGTTAATTCCCCCAGAGTAAAAATAAGTAAAAATGAACAAAAATTCACCCAATAAGCAACAATACCAAGTTAGATTGCCACGCACCGAGTTCCCAATGCGCGCTAATTTGCCTGTGCGCGAGAAAGAAATTCTTAACGCTTGGCAAGCCACGAATTTATGGCAAAAATTACGCGACCAAGCCGAAACGCAAGGACGCAAAAAATATATTTTACATGATGGGCCACCCTATGCCAACGGGCATTTGCATATTGGCCATGCGGTCAATAAAATCTTAAAAGACGTGATTAGCCGTGCTTGGCAGGCACGCGGATTTGATGCCAATTACGTGCCGGGTTGGGATTGTCATGGCTTGCCGATTGAATGGAAAGTGGAAGAAAATTTTCGCGCCAACAACAAAGATAAGCAAGATATTCCTATCAATGATTTTCGCAATGAATGCAAAAAATTTGCCGAAAACTGGGTTGATATTCAGCGCGAAGAATTTAAGAGGCTTGGCATATTAGGCGATTGGGATAATCCCTACCTCACCATGAAACATAGTGCCGATGCCGCCATTGCGCGTAATATCGGGCATTTTTTGATGGATGGCAGCCTGTATAAAGGCACGCGCCCTGTGATGTGGTCGCCCGTTGAGCGCACCGCCCTTGCCGAAGCAGAGGTGGAATATAAGGAGCATAAATCGCCTGCACTTTTTGTGAAGTTTCCTATTGTTGCAACTTTGGGTGATGCAGATAATGTGGCTTCTAATAGTGAATTATTAGGTGCAGGCATTATTATCTGGACAACCACCCCTTGGACAATTCCCGGTAATCAAGCAATCGCATATAGCGAAAATTTAACCTATCATTTGTTGCAAATTAATGATGAAGGCAAGCATAAAAATACACGCATCATTCTTGCCGAAAACCTGATTGATAATTTCAAAGAAAAATCGGGTTTGCAAAATCTTACCCTGATACGGACATTATCGGGTGCTGATTTTGCTCCTATTTTCTGCAAACACCCCCTCGCCTTGCAAGATGCGGATTATACTAAGATTATCGTGCGTGTGTTCCATGCTAATTTTGTGACTGACGCGCAAGGCACTGGCTTTGTGCATATTGGTCCTGCCAATGGCACTGATGATTATCAGCTTGCGCTTAAACATGACTTGCCTATCCCCGACCAAATTAATGATGATAGTTCGTTTCGTGATAATGTCGCTTTATTTGCGGGCAAGCGTATTTTGAATGATGATGGCAGCGATGGCAATGCCAATGGTAAGGTGATTAGCGAGTTATTAGATGCAGGCAATTTTAATGATAATGTGATTGCTTCGCTGAAAAATGCAGGCCATTTGAATGATAAGATGATTGCTTCGCTGATTGCTGCGCTGAGAGATTCGGGGGCACTGCTAGGCAAAGAAACCTACCGCCATTCCTACCCACATTCATGGCGGTCAAAAGCACCAGTGATTTATCGCAATACCGCGCAATGGTTTATATCGATGGAGAAAACTGGCTTACGCGATAAAGCCCTCAAAGCATTAGAAAGTGTTAATTTTTATCCCGAAGCTGGCAAAGCCCGCCTGACGGATATGATTGCCAAACGCCCTGATTGGTGTATCTCTCGACAACGCGCTTGGGGCGTGCCAATCCCGATTTTTGTGCGAAAATCTGATGGCGAGATGTTGCGCGATGCTGATGTGATGAATCGCATTGTCGATGCGTTCGAACAAGAAGGTTCTGATTGCTGGTTTAGCGCACCGAAAAGC
>JAHZMA010000049.1 GCA_022599575.1 Alphaproteobacteria bacterium
CTGTTTTTCTCTTGCATGTGGCAATATTTTTGCTACAATAGACTTGTGAGAGCTGGGAAAAGGCGGCGTCTGTGCGTTCATAGAACTGTCATATCCGCCCCCCAGCCATTACTTTTCCTTTATATTTTTGTTAAATTGAATCGATGATAACGATATGCGTGAGATTTATGCATCATTCGAGTTTTGATGATGGTAATCCTGACACGCGCCACCGCTAATATTGAGTAATCTAGCAACACGCTAGATATGAATATTGAGTAACAGCGGGGGATTATCAAGACATGTTAGGTATGAGTATGTAGCACAGCGGGGGGATTATTAAGGGGGCAAGCGAAGCATATCTTACTTTCAATGCGACTCTGGAGCATTGAAAGTTTTAGATATACTGGGTTGCCTATTCTGACTCGTATTGAGTGTAAGCCCGCCGAGAAGTTGCGTCGCACCCCCCTTAATACTATAAACGCCATCGCAAAGCCCCCCATATTATAATGTTTAGAGATACGCGCCACCCTTTGTGCTGATTAATAGCGACACGCACGATTTTAGTATTGAATAACAGCGGTGGGATTATCAAGAACACGCACCTCCTGCGTATTTAGTATAGCGGTGGGGGGGTATGGGGGGCGTCTTGGCAAGGGAAGCGGGCGTAAGCCTCGCGACCGAGAAGCCAAGTCGCAAAGCCCCCCATATTATAATGTATCACAACACGCACTGCCCTTTGTGTTAAACACCCCTGACACACTCCGCCCTCTCGTCGTTCCGTCCCGCTGTCCCGATAGGGCAGCGTGTAAGAGACGGAATCCATATGGCAAACGAAGTTTGCATTCAAATAAAATAGGCTTGGGTATTTCGAAGGCGGGTTTCACCCACCCATTATGGATTCCGTGTCTTAAACAGTGGCTACGCCATTGGCACGGAATGACGGAGGGGGAGGCACGGAATGACGAGGGGGGAGTGCAAGAATGCCAAAAAACATACGAGATATTTATGTTGCATTTCCAACCCATATCTTATATAATCACCCCATCGCTTGAATAGTTTTTCAGGCGTGGGGTTTCGTATCCTCTTTTAATTAGTGCGGTTGCATCAACCGTGATTGACGCGTTCTACAAAATTTTAGTTTTGCGTCAAAAGATGCACCATTCCTATGTTTTGGCTGGGAAGCGGTGCTATATGTCCAAGCGTTTCGATGCCAAAAAGCATCGCACCGCTTTTCACTAATAAGCGGTTACGAATTCCCAGCTACTAGAGTTTTCTAGTAGCTTTTTTGTTGATGCCGTGAAAAATTCGCATTGATGAAACGCTTATCATGGTTAAGAAAACTGGCACAAGGGCGACCCGAACCCCCGCTCATCATTTATGATGAATGGGGGTATTTTTTAATTCCGATGGTGAGTGTCACGGCAAGGTGAGCGCGCCACAGGTTCAAGCGCAAGCCTTGCTAACTTTTAAATAAAGCAAGAGGGCGCGATGCACTCACCCCTCATCATTTCTGATGAGGGGTGTTTTTTGTTGGCGTTTATAGTATCAAGGGGGGTGCGGAGATTCCCATTAATATATGGGGGGTGCGACATTTTATAGGCGGTGAGGGCAAGCCCACCGCCAAAAATGACCCCCCATGCCCCCCGCTGTGTTTCACATTCATTAAGGCGCATGTCTTGATAATCCCCCCGCTATACTCAACATTAGCGGAGGAGTGTGTCAGGATTACTCAATATTGGCGGTGGCGCGTGTTGCACTCACTCAGCCACCCTCGCAAAATCCGCCAGAAAATCCAACAAAGTTTCAGTAAGTTCCACAAAATAATCTATTTTCTCGCTTTGCAGATAATCTTGCCGATATTCAATCGTGAGCGCGGGAATGCCTTGATTCGTGCCGTGCCGCTCCAGCGTGTAGCCAAACACGCCTTTCGATGAATAGGGTTCGTTCTCACCCACAATCAAACCATTTTTGCCCAGTAATTTCAGCGCATCGGCAATGAAAGGCTGATGCTGATGATAGAGTATCGCAATATCCTGTTTGCGTTTCGCTTGCCCTTGTAATTGCGGCGTAAAGGAATGAATGCTGATAAGAAACAGAGGCGCGCGCGAAGCTTTAGCGGCGTCGATATGCGCGTCAATCGCATCATGAAACGGATTGAAATAGTCGTTGATACGTTTTGCCCGCACATCATCAGCCAGTGCATCATTGCCCCAAATCGGACGTTTATCGTAAATTGGGCGAATGGTGGTGGGGTCATCAGGGTGGCGATTAACATCTAGCACCAAGCGCGAATAGCGCGTCATGATGGCGGGGATTTGGCACTTTTCGCTTAATTTGCGCGTTAATTCCTCTGTGCCAATATCGTAACAGCGATGCGATTGCAAAATCTCTTCTGCCTCGCTAGCCGATAGACCCAGCTGATTCAATGATTCAGGAATCAAACTGCCCGCATGGTCGGCCGTTAGCAAAAAGCGGCTATCCTTATATTGCTTACCGCAAAATTCTATCGCCATGCCTAAACCATGCAATCGGTGAAATAGACAAAATTACTCAGCCTTTTATTCATCTCTTCATCTTGTTCCCATATCAATTCAATACGGTGGCATTTGATATTTCTGCGGAAAATACGCGGCAGGCGCATCCAATCTTTTTCGGTGGTTATCAGCGATAAATCCCGCCTTTTTGCTTCGGCTAGCAAGCCCATAATTTCCTTATAGCTCATCATATGATGGTTCGGATATTTTTTGGTATGGGCAACATTATAACCCGTCAGGCTAAGGTGATAAAAGAATTTTTCGGGAAAGCCGATACCCGCAAATGCCAGCCATTTCTTGTTTTTTTCGGTGAGTTGCGATGGCACGGTGCGCGCGCGTAACACATCAATTTTATGTTTTTGCAATAACGGAAAAATCTGATGCTTATCCTCGCCCATCATCACCACCCATGATGCCCGTTGCAACGCATTGATAGATTCACGCATTGGCCCTGATGGAAAACCAAGCCCATTGCCAAAACCAACCTGCCCATCAATCACCACAATCCGCAAATTTTGATACAGGCTAGGATTTTGAAAACCATCATCCATTAGTAGAATATCTGCACCCGCTCGAATCGCCAACTTGGCAAGCTCCACCTTATCGCGCCCAATAAAGCAATCAACATAATTGGCAATCATCAGCGCCTCATCACCCACATCAAGCGCACTATGCGTGGCGATATCTACTTTTGTTGCCTCCTTCAGCTGCCCACGATAGCCCCTGCTTAACACCCCTACTTTTAAGCCTTGCGCCTCTAATTTATGGGCAATGCTTAATACCAAAGGCGTTTTGCCCGAACCGCCTAACATTAAATTGCCGATGCAAATCACGGGGCGTGGTGCTACCCAAATATCAGTATGGTTAAATTTTATGTGATGCAAAAGGCGATAAAGCCATGCCAATGGCAATAACGCAAATGATAAAAATGTGCGTTTGCGCCAAAATGAAGGTATGGTTAAATCAGTCATACGCTATATTTATGATAAATCGGCAATGAAATAAAGTAATTTATATAAAATTATTGCTTTTCAGACACAAAACCGTTGGTTAATATATCTTGAAGCAGGTTATGAAACGCATCATCAAACTTTCGGGCAATTTGATTCTGTATCGCTAATGCTTCTTGATAGCGTTCAGGATTATCAAGCAAAGCGCGCATGCCTGCAATCATACCCTCGCGATATGGGAATAATGTCAGCCCAACCAATGGCTGCATTTCGGGGCTATCTGTTATATCGCGCACTTCGGTTACAAATAATGTGTTAGAAAGCCCGCATAAGGCAAAGCGAAAATAATCAAAAATAGAATTTTCTACACGGCACACACTCACAAATATTTTGGCTTGGTGAATTGCTTGATATAATGCTTGCCCGAATATACCCATCATCGCATTGAGTTGAAAATGCTTGTTAAGTTCCAGTAAAAATTCTTTCCTATCTGCATATAGATTGCCGATAAATAAGACATCTTGCAGTTTTTCACCCTTACCATCGCCAATATCAAATGGGGGTATGTGGAACAGGCGATAGTTTGGCAATAGTGTGGCGAATTTCTTAGTAGTCTCTAATACATTGCAATATTTGAGTAAATTAATATATTTTCTTGTTTTAGGCGAATCAACAACTCCGCCTCCAACATCATAAGTATGCTCTAAATTGGTAATAATATCATTCTTATTAAGGTAGGAACGGAAAAAATACGGGTCTAAATGCGATGATAAACAAATTTTCAACACATCATCAGCAATGGGCGTTGGGTCTTTATTCACATTGATAATAATTTCTGCCCCTAATGCCTGCAATGTGGTTTTAAATTTTTCAAAAAAAGGCGCCTGAATCATAGAGCTAGCATTAGCACCATCGGTACATAGTAAAATTTTAGAATAAAGTGTCAATAATGTCCCCTTTCGTGATAGGAAGCTATGGTGCAATAAGCATAGTTCATGCCATATTCATCGTATCATCATTGCGTGATATATTTATCTAACTCTTGTGATATCAGTGATAAGGTTTGTGGGCATTGAGCCATGAATTTTTTGGCTTTTACTTTAATAGCGGTACGTTTCACATCATTATCAAGCAATTCAGAAACTTTATCTGCCAGCATTTGGGCAGTTCTTACCTCAAAACACAGACCTGCTTGCGCTAATGCGCTTTGCATATCAGCACAATTATACATTGATGCACCATGTAAGGGAATGGCATCAAGCTGTAATGGTTCAAAGATATTATGCCCGCCCCATGGTGCAAAACTGCCCCCAACACATATGATTTCAGCCAGCGCATAGAATAAACCCGTTTCGCCTAACGTATCGGCAAGATAGATTTGCGTTTGATTGTTCGGCAATTTTGCTGTTTGCAATTTTGCCTTTTGCAATTTTATTTGTTTGGGGAGGGATTGCCGCCTGACATAATTAAGTTGATTTTTTTGTAATAATGTGGCGATTTCACTGCCACGTTCGGGATGGCGTGGAATGATGATGGTGAGAAAATCGGGATATTTTTTTGCCAATAATTCATGGGCGGCAATGGCGATTTCTTCTTCACCTTTATGTGTGCTTGCCATCACATAAAACGGACGCTTCCCTATTTTTTGTTGCAACAAAGCCAGCTTTTCAACATCATAGCTTAATGGTGAATTTAAGAATTTAATATTGCCACTCACCATTATTTTTTGCGCACCTAATTGCTGAAAGGCATCAGCATAATGCTTGGATTGGGCGAAAATTATCTTATAAAATTTCAGCAAATAACTCACTGTGCGCGGATTTTTTTGCCAGCGCAATAATGTGCGTGGCGAGATACGCCCTTGCAATAAAAACAGACGGGCTTGGCAATGTAGATGGCTATAATACAGTAAATGCGGCCAAATTTCTGATTCAAACATCAACACCATTACGGGATTAAAATGTCGTAAAAAACGCTTCACCACAGAAGGATAATCAAGCGGTGCAAATTGATGGGTAAAGTAATTTTTTTGATGCTTTGCTATCATTTTTGCCGATGTTACCGTGCTGCTGGTGAGTAAAAAATGAGTATCGGGGTATAGTCTGTGAAAATGCTCAATCACGGTAAGTGCCGATAGGCTTTCGCCCACCGAAACCGCATGTAGCCATATGATTTTTTTTGTTGCCAATTCTGGCAAGGGCTGATTGCAAAAAGCGAATTTTTGCGGTATAGCGCGCCATAATTCTTTGCCACGTAATAATCTGATGAACAGCCACAATAATATCAGTGGAAAACAGAATCGCAACAACCAGCGATAGGCGATAAGCAATGGCGGTTTCACGCGGTTTTACCTGTATCATCAGCTGCATCAGAATTTTCTGCTTGCAGATAGGCTTCGGCTATAGCGGTGCATCTATCTAATTCTTGTTGTGCCTGCTTCGATAATTTCTGCAAAATAGCGGCACGGTTTTGGGGTGTGATTGTTTCATTCGCCATTATCGGCTTGCCCCATACCACATGCACATGATTGCGCCATACCATGCGCGGCAGGCACATTTTGTCCCATGTTTTATCAAACACCCTTTTTTTCGCAACCGCCATGCCTATTGGTACCAAAGGCGCACCCGCTTTCATGGCTATGTAAATCCCGCCTTCTTTCACTTCCCGACGTGGTCCCTTTGGTCCATCAGGCGTTACCATCGCGCTATTGCCTTTTTTGACCAAATTAATTAATTCTAGTACCGCCGTGCTACCACCTCTACGCGATGACCCATACACAGCATTATAGCCATAGCGGCGATATATCCCAACAATCAATTTACTATCAGGGTGCGCCGAAGATAGACCGTAAAGCTCGCATCCCCGTTCGGGCAAGCCACGTCTTTTCACCTCTTCATACATCAATAAGGTTAAAATAGAGATATTTTCATGCCAGCCCAGATAAATGGCACCGCCTTCGGGCAAAACTGGCGAATCATGGTCAATCACGCGCATACTACGCCACCAAATAAAGAATATCACCCGTAAAATCAATGTGAGTAGCCACACAAATAAACGGGTACGTAAAATCTTTTTGATAATATCTTTGCTTTTCATCATTATATCTCTGATTTATAGGGTGCGGGTGCGGGTGTTTCCCTGCCTGCCATTTTATCAACTTCTTGCAATAAGTGATTCATTCTATCTTCCAATAATTGTTGCGCCTGTGTTTGTGCATCTTTATCGGCTTTTTTATCAACAAACACAGGCTCACCCCATAATACAATAATTTTCGTAAAGGGCATTGCCAACACGAATCGATCCCAGCTTTTTAGCATCACCCCTTTATAAGGCACAGAAACAAATGGAATAATCGGCACATCGCTAATTTTGGCAAAAGCAATCACCCCACGCTTCACCCTTTGCCGAGGGCCTTTTGGTCCATCGGGCGTTATCAGCAAATCGCATTTATGTTTTTTAACATATTTCAGTAAATTCATCATACCGCGTTCAGGATTTTTATTAGGTGCACCATAAACGGTTTTTATACCAAACCACAGATGCAGCCATGCCAGCATCTGCCCATCAAGATGTGGTGAATTAAATGCCACAAAGCTACCGCCCAATTTGCGCCGCACCATAAAACCAGTATAGAGCAACCTGCCATGCCATGTGCTTACCGCAAATAGCTGATTATTTGCCCGTAATTTACGTGGAATATCGCCATTATGCTCTTCTATACGTGTGCTAAATGCCACCAACAGGTAATAGCAAGAAAACAGTAAAAACACACTGTAACGCAACAGCATCTCAATCGGACGCCCTAATTTCTTATCTAAGCGCCGAATAAATCGTAACATAAAATTTCCTTGAAAAATAACTACTTAAACCGATAGGTCAATCTGCCTTTTGTTAAATCATAAGGCGTCATCTCTACCGTTACCCTATCACCGCTTAAAACGCGGATTCTATTTTTCCGCATTCTACCCGATGTGTGCGCCAATATTTCATGGTCATTATCCAAAACAACCTTAAAGGTGGCATTGGGCAAAACTTCTTTTACAACCCCGTTAAATTGCATTAACTCTTCTTTGGGCAAACGCTTCTCCTTCATATTTAATAAATAAAATTGTTAAAATTAAACAGCAAAACAGCACTCACTATACATGATAGTGCAAGCTACACTTCTATTACTATACAATTTATTAGAAATTTTCAAGATAAGTGTTTATTTTTTACGAAAAATACGTTATATCTCATGCTTATGGAACTTATCACTGTAATTTTATTTGTAAGGAGAACTACGTGCAAGTCACTGTAAGGGATAATAATGTAGAACAAGCTAGTCGTGTGCTGAAGAAAAAACTGCAACGCGAAGGCGTTTTTAGGGAAATGAAACTACGTCGCTTTTTTGAAAAACCATCAGAAAGAAAGGCGCGTGAAAAGGCTGAAGCAATTCGTCGTTCACGTAAAACCATGCGTAAAAGAATGGAGCGTGAAGGGTTTTAATTGGTGCTTTTAATGAGGTTTTGAATTCATTGATTTATCAAAAACTCATTAAAATGTCGTTTTTGGCGTGGTTTGAGGTTGAAAATCAGCTATAATAGTCGCAAAAATAATGATAAGAATCAGCGCGTAACATCACATAATATAAAAAACGCGCTCATTTAAGAGGGGTTGCTTTGTTAAAATATTCACTATCAGCATTGGCACGTAATGCCCGCACCTATCATCAAGATTGGGCGCGCATGTGGCGTGCGCCTACTCCAAAAAAAGAATATGATGTTGTGATTGTTGGCGGTGGCGCGCATGGTTTGGCAACGGCTTATTATCTGGCAAAGAATCATGGCATTAACAATGTGGCAATATTAGAAAAAGGCTGGATAGGCGGTGGCAATACGGGGCGGAACACCACCATCATTCGTTCTAACTATCTGTATGATGAAAGTGCCGCCATTTACGAGCTTGCGGTGCGCCTTTATGAGGGGCTTTCACAAGATTTCAACTATAATATTATGTTCTCGCAACGCCATGTTATTAATGTGGCATTATCGGTGCATGAAATGCAAGAACAACACAGGCGCGCCGCCGCCATTCGCGGTAACGGCATCGATTCTGAGATTCTAACGGTCGCGCAACTTAAAAAATATTTACCACATCTCAATATGAACGGACGCTTTCCCATTTTTAGCGGACTGATTCAAAAACGTGGTGGCACGGCACGGCATGATGCGGTGGCATGGGGCTATGCGCGCGGCGCTGATAATATGGGGGTTGATATTATCCAAAATTGCGAAGTCACTGGATTTGAAATCACCAATGGCATCGTGCAAGCAGTGCAAACCAGTCGCGGTAAAATCAAGGCTAAAAAAGTGGGTGTGGTGGTCGCAGGCCATTGCTCGGTATTGGCGGATATGGCAGGCTTTCGTTTGCCGATTGAATCTTTCCCCTTGCAAGCCTTTGTATCAGAGCCAATTAAGCCGATTTTCAACCATGTATTAATGTGTGGCGGTGGCGCGCATGGCTATATGAGTCAGTCCGATAAGGGCGAGTTAGTGATTGGCGCAGGCACTGATATTTACCCATCTTATTCGCAAAGGGGCGGGTTTGATATTATTGAAGAAACTGTCGCTTCCTTACAAGAATTATTCCCTTTCATTTCGCGGCTTAGAATGTTACGGCAATGGGGCGGTATTGTTGATGTTACGTATGACCGTAGCCCAATCATTTCTAAAACGCCTGTTAAAAATATGTTTTTTAATTGTGGTTGGGGCACAGGTGGCTTTAAGGCAACACCGGGTTCGGGGCATTGTTTTGCCGCTTCCATTGCCGCCAATCAGCTTAATGATGTCGCTGCACCCTTTTCGCTCAACCGCTTCTATAGTGGTGCGCTGATTGATGAAGGCGCCGCTTCCGCTGTTGCCCATTAGAGTTGAAAGGATAAAATGATGTTACATATTCCTTGCCCGCATTGTGGCACCCGCGACCAAAGTGAGTTTTCACATCATGGCGAGGCTTATATCACGCGCCCTGAAAATCCGAAAGCCTTAAGCGATGCCGAATGGGGCGATTATGTGTTTTTTCGCAAAAACACCAAAGGTGACTATGCCGAATTATGGATGCATCGACATGGCTGTCGCAAATTTTTTCACCTATTACGCAATAGCGTAAGCGATGAAATTTACGGTTCATGCAAAATAGGTGAATCGAATGAAGAAACCATTGCCACCATTGTTAAAGCAAATATGCAGTCATCTGTTAAGGCATCTATGAAGCCATCTATCAGGGAAAAATCGTGAAAAACCGTATGCCATCAGGCGGTTTGATTGACCGTAGCCAATTCATCGATTTTACCTATGATGGCAAAAAGCTAAAAGGGTTTGCAGGCGATAGTTTGGCATCAGCCCTGCTTGCCAATAATATTTGGCTGGTGAATCGTTCTTTTAAGTATCACCGCCCGCGTGGCATTTTTAGCTGTGGCGAAGAAGAACCCAATGCGTTGGTGCAGTTGGAAAAAGGCGCCTATGCCACACCCAACACCCCTGCCACCACCCAAATGCTCTATGATAATCTTTATGCCACTAGCCAGAATTGTTTCCCTTCAGCGCGGTTTGATTTGGCTGCGATTAATTCATTATTCGCACATTTATTGCCATCGGGTTTTTATTATAAAACCTTTATGTGGCCAGCATCAGCATGGAAATTTTATGAATATTTCATTCGCAAAATGGCGGGGTTAGGTAAGGCTTCAGGCGTGGCTGACCCTGATATTTATGAAAGCGAATATGCCCATCCCGATATTTTGATTGTTGGCGGTGGTATTGCTGGTATTGTGGCGGCTTTAACTGCTGTGGGTAGCAATGCCAAAGTAACGTTAATCGAACAAGATTATCAGTTTGGTGGCGGCTTAATCGGCGTCAATCATTTGCAAATCAATGGTGAGCCACTTGGTCTATGGTTGCTTCATGCTTTAGATATTCTAAAAAAAGCCCCGAATATTACATTATTGCCACGCACAGTGTTATTCGGCTATTATAATCATAATTACCTGACCGCCACTGAAAAATTAAATCATCATTTGCCACCCAATGATAGCGCACATCATGGTTTGTTGCGCGAACGTTTATGGCATTGGCGCGCCCGTCATGTGATTTTGGCAAATGGTGCCATCGAACGTCCCTTTGTCTATGGCAATAACGACCTCCCTGGTACAATGCTTGCAAGTGCGTTAGGCAAATATATCCGCCGTTATGCTGTATTGCCCGCTAAAAATATCTTATTCGCCATCAATAACGACCATGCCTATTATGATGCGATTGATGCCCAGAAAAATGGCGCCAATGTTACCATTTGCGATGCACGCGATGTGGCAAATCACCCTTTGGCACAGCTGGCACGCGAAAAAGGAATTCGCACTTTTGATAAAACTGTTATCACCGAAGCTGTTGGCAAAAAACATGTGCAAGGGGCTTATCTTGCCTCGCTTGATGATAATGGCACAATGTTAAGCAGCGATAGCGCTTTTTATAAATTTGATATGATTGCTTTATCAGCGGGCTTCACCCCATCGGTGCATCTACATGCACAGGCGCGTGGCACATTAAAATTTGATAATAAAATCGGGGCATTTGTGCCCGATAAAACCGCACCCATGCAAAGCCATAGCTCAATCGGGGCATGTAATGGCGCGCTTGATATGCAAAAAACGCTTGATGAAGCCACCAAAACCATGCGCGATACGTTGCGACATTTAGGCTTGCAACAAGGCAAGGTTGAACATTACAAAACCGACTTTCCGTCATTCTTACCAATGCGCCCGCTTTACGAAATTCCGCATCAACATCCGCATAAGATAAAAAGCTTCGTTGATTTGCAAAATGATAGCACCGCTAACGATATTCGCCTTGCGATGCGCGAAGGCATGGAATCGGTAGAACATGCCAAACGCTATACCACCACTGGCATGGCAACGGATCAAGGCAAAACATCTAATATCAATGCGATGGGCATTATTGCCGCCAATCAGAATAAAACGATACCCGATATAGGCTATACCACCTACCGCCAGCCCTATATTCCCGTAACATTCGGGGCGATCGCTGGTGCAAGGCGTAATAAGTTGTTTTTGCCTACACGCCATACCCCTATGCACCGCGCCCATGAAAGATTAAATGCTGAATTTGAACCTGTCGGCGATTGGATGCGCGCTTGGTATTATAAAAACCGCAAATCTGACCGCATGGAAAATGCCTTAAAACGCGAAACAATGGCGGTGCGGCAATCGGTTGGCATGTTTGATGCCTCTACATTAGGCAAGATTGATTTGCAAGGTACCGATGCGTTATGGTTGCTGAATATGCTTTACACCAACGCATGGGATAATCTTGCTATCGGGCGTTGTCGCTATGGCGTGATGCTGAATGAACATGGCATGATTTTTGATGATGGCGTAACCACCCGTTTGGGCGAAAACCACTATCATATGACCACCACTACGGGCGGCGCTGCAAGGGTGATGGATTGGATTGAATTATGGTTGCAAACCGAATGGCCACATAAAAAGATCTATGCCAGTTCGGTAACTGAACAATGGGCGGTTGTAACGATTGCTGGGCCTAAAGCGCGCAATGTGCTGGCAAAATTAACCGATAAAGCGATTGATAATCAGGCCTTGCCTTTCATGTCAATGCTAGAAGCAAAGGTGGCGGGCATTGATGCCCGTATTTTCCGTATCACTTTTTCGGGCGAATTAAGTTTTGAAATCAATGTGCCAGCACGCTATGGTTTGGCATTATGGCAGGCAATCACCGAAGCAGGGCAAGAATTTAACATAACACCTTATGGCACAGAAACCATGCATGTGTTGCGTGCCGAAAAAGGCTTTATCATTGTCGGGCAAGATACTGATGGTTCTTGCACACCTTATGATATGAATCTGGGCTGGCTAATATCGAAGAAGAAAAAAGATTTTCTTGGCAAACGATCACTCAGCCGTTCCGATAGCGCAAAAAATGGGCGCAAGCAGTTTGTTGGCTTAATCGCTAAAAATAAAGCGACCGTGATTCCCGAAGGGTTGCAAATCACTGCTAGCAAAGTTAGCCGTCCGCCCTATCCGATGATTGGGCATGTTACCTCAAGCTATTACAGCCATGCGTTGAAACAAGGAGTTGCGCTGGCAATGGTGAAAGATGGGCTTAACCGTATCGGTAGCCAAGTCTATTTGCCACAAAAAAATGGCGGCATCATCACCGCTACGATTTGTGATTCTGTGTTTTATGATAAGGATGGAAAAAATGCCCGCACCTGAAGCCATGCAATCACTCAGCCATTTAGAACATTTTTCTAACGAAAATTATCGTTTTCGCGAATTACCACATTGCCATAAATTATTGATACGTGGCAATCCGAATAACGCGCATTTTATGTCAGGCGTGAAAAAAGCAACAGGCATTGAACTGCCAACCAACCCTTATCAGGCGTTGATTCATGACGCAGATAACATTGCCTTTAACATGACACCTGATGAATGGTGGTTGCAATGTCAAAAACCACAAATTTTCAATAAATTTCACAAGAATCTTAATGATACACTCAGCAAAATTCATTCATCTGTGGTTGATATTTCTGATTATTATACCATGCTTGAACTTGAGGGCGATGATTTACCCAAATTGCTCCAAAAAAATTCCTGTTTTAATTTTCACCCCGAACATTTTAACAAGGGCGATGCAGTCAGCACCCGTTATGCTAGCTGTAATATTCATGTCTATGCAAAGGAACAAAATTTGTTTCATGTGCAGATTAGATGGTCACATGCCGAATATTTTTGGGATATGCTAGTCTATTGTGCAACCTTAAGCATACAAAATCATTAAAAAACACTCATAATAAGGATAAGTAACATGCCAAAAACCGATATTGATATTGCCCGCGAGGCAACATTAGACCATATTCAAACCATTGCTGATAGGCTTGATATTCCACAAAGTGCCATCGAGCAATATGGTAAAGATAAAGCAAAAATCCAACTGGATTATATTGATAATTTGCCTGAAAAAACTGATAGCAAGCTGATTTTAGTCACCGCAATTTCACCAACTCCAGCTGGCGAAGGTAAAACCACCACCACTGTGGGTTTGGGCGATGGCTTGAATCGTATCGGCAAAAAAACCATCATGTGTCTGCGCGAGCCTTCATTAGGCCCGTGTTTTGGCGTGAAAGGCGGCGCGGCAGGCGGTGGCTACGCGCAAGTTGTGCCGATGGAAGCTATCAATTTACATTTCACGGGTGATTTTCATGCCATTGGTATCGCGCATAATCTATTAAGCGCATTGATTGATAACCATATCTATTGGGGCAATAAGCTAGATATTGACCAAAGGCGTGTTTCATGGCGGCGCGTGATGGATATGAATGACCGTGCTTTACGTCAAATCACCGCATCATTGGGCGGCGTTGCCAATGGCTTCCCGCGTGAAGCAGGTTTTGATATTACCGTTGCTTCTGAAGTGATGGCGATTTTCTGCCTTGCCCAATCACTGCAAGATTTAGAGACGCGATTGGGCAATATCATCATCGGGCATACCCGCAAGCGCGAGCCTATCCGCGCCCATCAACTCAATGCCCATAAGGCGATGACGGTGGTGCTGAAAGATGCGATGATGCCGAATTTGGTGCAAACATTAGAGCATAACCCCGCTTTTATTCATGGTGGCCCTTTTGCCAATATCGCGCATGGTTGCAATTCAATCATCGCCACCAAAACTGCGCTGAAACTTGCCGATTATGTGGTAACCGAAGCTGGCTTTGGTGCTGATTTAGGTGCCGAAAAATTCCTTGATATTAAATGCCGTAAAGCTGGCTTAAAGCCAAATGCTGTCGTGTTAGTGGCGACCATTCGCGCGTTGAAAATGCATGGCGGTGTTGATAAAAAACAATTGCAAGGTGAAAATATAGAAGCGGTTAAAAAAGGCACTGCTAATTTACGCCGTCATATTGAAAATCTGCAAAAATATAACGTGCCGCTTGTGGTTGCCATCAATCATTTCGTGCATGATACCGATGCCGAATTAGAGATTGTCAAACAATGTTGCGCCGATATGGGTGTGCCTGTTTCAAAAGCCAGCCATTGGGCTGAAGGCAGTGCTGGCACTGAAGAATTGGCGAACAAAGTTGTGGCATTGGCTGAAGCTGGCCCAAGCCAATACGCGCCATTATATAATGATGATATGCCTTTATGGGATAAAATCAGCACCATCGCTACCGAAATTTATCGTGCTAGCGAGGTAACTGCCGCCAGTAATGTGCGTGCGCAGATTAAGCAATTTCAAGATGAAGGTTATGGGCATTACCCAATCTGTGTTGCCAAAACACAATATAGCTTTTCAACCGACCCCGCTTTAATGGGTGCGCCCGATAACCATTCGGTAAATGTGCGTGAAGTAAGGTTGGCGGCTGGCGCCGAATTTTTGGTTGCGATTTGTGGCGATATTATGACCATGCCGGGCTTGCCAAGTGTGCCATCGGCAGAAAAAATCATGATTGATGATGATGGCTTGGTGCAAGGTTTATTTTAGGGGTTTATTTTAGGGGTTTATTCTAATCATATAGGCAAAAAAACAGGCTCATATTTTTGAATATGGGTTTTATCCGCCATATGGACCGCCATATGGCTTTGCGTGTTTCTTACACGCAATCCCCGATTGCACCCTATCGGGGCAGTGGCATAGAATGACGAGAGGGGGCGGCAAGATTAATCTAGCGCATCTAAGAATTTCTTAATCGTGCTTTTTAATTGCGTCATCACCTGATTGGTTTCTTCAACCGAACGATTCATCACTTCTGATTCTGTTAATGTTTGTTTTGCATGTTCGGAAACTTCATTGATTTTTTGATTGGCTGCGGTCGTTTTGGTTGAGGCACTATTACTGGCTCTATCAATCTCGCGGGTGGTAACCGATTGTTCTTCTACCGCTGCCGTTACCGTACTGATCACATCACTAATCATATCGATTTCATGATTGACAATATGCATCGCCTGCACTGATTGATTGGCAATATCACGAATGGCTTGAATCTGATTGGAAATTTCTTCAGTCGCCTTTGTTGTCTGGCTGGCAAGATTCTTCACCTCGTTCGCTACCACCGCAAAACCTTTGCCCGCTTCGCCTGCACGTGCTGCCTCGATGGTCGCATTTAATGCCAATAAATTGGTTTGACTGGCAATATCATTAATTAAAGAGACAATATCACCGATAGAATCGGATAGTTTCGACATATTCTGCACAACCGCATCAGTATCTTGCACAGCATCGCTTGCCTTTTTCATGGTTGTTAAAGAGCCCTGCATTTGCTGGCTAATCTCATCAACTGAAACAGCCATTTCGGAAGTGGCAGTTGCCACCATCTGCACATCATCAGTAGCATTTTGGGTGCTTTGGGCAATTTCACTGGTATAATCAACAGTGCTTTGTGCCTCAGCAATCATTGATTTTATGGCTTCTGTCATGTTACCAGAAACATTATCAACATGGCCTAATAGCTCTTGCAAATCTTGTTGAAAAATCTCAACCGAATCTGTTAACCGCTTCGTTCGGTCAATTTCAGCTTGTTGTGTGTCATCACGCTCTTGACTCAGGCTTTTATTCATTATTTGTTGCTGCTTAAATACATTGACCGCACTCACCATATCACCGATTTCATTGGTTTGTTTAATATCTGTTAAGTCAAAATCACTATCCCCTTGGGCAAGCTGCGTCATATGGTGGGTGAGGCTTACAATTGGGCGCGAAATGCTACGTGAAATAATCAATGTCACAAAATAAAGAACAACCGTCAATGATAACACCACAAAGAGTGCACCAAAGAATGAAGCTTTAAGCCTATCAATAAATATTTGATGCGCCACTTCACCAACAACAATAAAATTTGTATCTTGATATTTAACAAGTTGATAGGCATGGGCAACATTTTTACCCGTTCTATAATTAGGTAATTTAGGAATGTAACCCGCTCTTATTTGCCGTGCGGCAATCGTTTCTAACAAAGGATTTGATGGAAATTTCTTGCTTAAAATAAGTGTTTCTTGATCTCTATATTCTTCGCCAATAATAACAAAACGGCGTTGTGAATCCAGTAAGAAACTACTCTGCCCTTCAGTAAGATTATCACTGGGTGCAATAATATTTTGCCATGATTTAAACGATAATTGCACAATATAGCTGCCTATTACCTCACCTGATTCATTTTGTACTGGGCGGGCGGCAAAAGCCCCTGGTGCATTATCACTGGGGGCATATTTAACCCAACCAACAAATGCGACCGCATCAATATCAGCATTTGCTAAAGCCTTTTTATGCACTTGTGCCAACGCGGTATCTCGCCATTCATCGCTATTGAGATTGACCATAAAATCATCTTCTTTAGACACGCTATAGACAACATTGCCATCAGCATCTACTAAAAATATATCAGAATAATCACTTCTTTCATGTACCTTACGCAACCAAATATGATAATTTTTATGCACATAATTATAAAAATATGCATCAGTATCATCGCCAATCAATTCTTCAGCATTGATTAATGATTTTCTTTGATTTCTTTTATGAGGGTTATCTTCAATAAAAATACGCCTCAATATTACAGCCATATTTTCAGATGTATCATAACCAGCTTTGAATTCCCTCAAAGCTGTTAACATCGTCGCGTTATCGGCCGCTAACTGCACATCGGAACTTAAGGAATCCAAGTAAAGCCGTAATTGTTTCGCACGATTTTTTGACAGCTCAACCGCTTGTTGCTCTAATGTATAGACGGCTTCGTTATAATAAAGATAGCTAACAACTGCTAAGAAAGACGTGCTGGAAATAACTAACACCAATAAAGCCAAAAGCTGAATTTTGGTATTGATGGCAAAACGACCAAGCAAAGTTAAATTTAACATATTAACAACTAACCACCCAATTTTACTAAAAAGCCATCCGCGACAACATCATAGCCTATACACATAACCACCTAAATATAAGGCTCTATTATGCTATTTATTGCAAAAATTATACCAAAAAAATTACTAAATTCCTAGTGGAAAAGTATTATTCTATCGGTCTTACCTCGCGCACATCGGGAATATAGTGCCGCAACATATTTTCAATACCCATTTTTAATGTTGCCGTCGAACTAGGACAACCAGCACATGCCCCCTGCATCGCAAGATACACAATGCCCTTATCAAAGCCATGAAAAATAATATCGCCACCATCAGCCGCCACTGCTGGGCGCACACGCTCATCTAGTAGCTCTTTGATTTGCACTACAATCTCTTCATCAGCCTTATCATAATTTTCTATAATTGATTGATTTTCCTGCGTTGTATCATTGTTTTTAATCGGAGTGCCATCAAGCAAACGCTCCATCAACATGCCTAAAACTTGCGGTTTTAGCATATCCCACGATATATTTTCTGATTTACGCACTGAAATAAAATCATAGCCAATAAAAACCGCCTCCACATTATTAATCTTAAATAATGATGCACAAAGTGGCGATTGTTGCTCTGCTATTTCAACATTCGGCACATCAAGCGTTTCACCAACTGCCAATAACGGCTTGCCCGCTAAAAATTTTAATGTTGCAGGATTGGGGGTTGTTTCAATTTCAATATACATATGATTACCTTAACTATAAATTTCATCAATTTGCGCCAATGTGGCATCTTCTGGCACAATCATCACTGGCACTTGCCTTGCTGATTTCATTTTCTTTGCGCCCGAAATATAATTTTGTAGCCCGCTAGCCATATTATTAAACTGCCAATTCGTTACCACCAGCCCCGTGACAAACCGATTTTTAGTGATAAAGTCAGCGATGGTTTCACTTACCTCACCCTCTCTAATATAACATGCCACTTCTTGTTTTGCACCAAACCATTCGCAAATTTGATTTTCAACATTGGTCAGTTGAATAATGCTTTCTTCCTTGCTTTCTTGTTTAATCACATCAGAAACACCGAATAGCTGCATACCCATTGGCTCTTTTATATATAATAACGCCAAACGTTGCTTGTGGTTACGTGCATGAAGCCCTGCATAATACACTGCCTTATGCACTATTTGTGAATCAGCGCGATGATCCACTAATACCAGCAACACTCGCTCACCTGCAACAATTTTCTTACGTGCTGTCTTTGTCTGTTTACCAGAATTACTCATAATTTTATCAAAATCTTTTGCGGAACATTATTAACATCATGGAATTATTGTAGAACATTTTTTTCTGATAAATGTTCGCACTATCATCTCCTCATAAATATCGACGATATTTATACCCCATATTATTATTCCCTTATCTTATTATTCTATGGGTCAAAAATCAACCCTTTTAAAAATTTTAACTTTCAGCATGGTTTTTGCTAATAACAGCATCACATATGCTGTTGTTATAATTTTGGTTAAAAAATCTAGCATCATCATACAAAAGATGATATAAACTACCTTACTGATGGAGTATTAAGTAGTGAAACAAATTTCGTATATAATAAAAATATTAACATTATTCTCAATAAAGCCTCTCGAATATTTGTTTTTCCCAATTTTTTTGGTTTTGCATTTGCTAACCCGTGTGGCAACATTAGGATTGGTAGCAGGGTTCGTGATTAGCATTGCACCATTTTTTAATGAATCCCTCGCACAAGAAAAAAAGAAGCACCCTGATGATTTGCCCGCCATCGTGCAGAACACTTTTATCAATTCATTGGAAATGCTGATTGCTAACGAAACTGAAATAAATGCCCGCGAAGCAAAAAAGCAGGCATTCTACAAATTATTCCCACAGCTTTCATTGACTATTGGGCAAGATACTGCCGACCAAACAATCAACGAAAATGGCGACATCACCAATAAATCGGGACAAACAACCAATTCGCAAACATTGAAATTACGCCAAACATTACTCGGTGGTGGTGCGCCTTCTTATTCTTATGTGGCGGCAAAAGCCGACCATCAAATCGCAATCGAACAATTGCGCCTTGATGAAAATAATATTTTACTACAAATCATCAATAGCTATACAGGGCTTTATACCGCACAAAAAATCAGACAAATTGCCGACATCAATTTAGTGCGTTTGCAGCAACATTATAATGCAACACAGCAACGACAAAGACTAGGTTCTGCAAGCCTAACGCAATTAAAACAAGCCGAAGCACAGTTGGAAAATGCGCGCGCCAATGCCATCAGTGCCGACGGCGATATGATTACAACCCAAGCATCTTTTGAAACATTAACGGGCATTGCTGTAACGGGCGAATTAACCGCTCCCACTATTCTCAACGAAAATTTACTACCCTCATCGCTGGAAGAGGCACATATGCAAGCCGAAACTTTCAACCCCGCCGTTAAAATTGCCTTACAGCAAGACAGAAAGGCAAAAGCCTTGAAGAAACGTTCGGGCTTGCCATTAGTACCAAATATTGCTGTTGAAATCGGACAACGCGAAAGTGAGCGCCCTAGTAATAGCGGTAATGGGCAAATAACAACCGAAGAAAGTTTTGTGGCGTTTCAACTTTCTTACAACATTACACCGGGACAGGCTTTGAGTGCGCGCAAACAAGCATTATCACTCAATCGTGCGCGCGGGGCGGGTTTATTGCTTGCCCGTCGCAACGCACATAGTAGCACAATCATTGCATGGCAAAATTATGTCACCGCTAAAGCCGTGCTTAATGCCAGTAATTTAGCGCAAAAAGCCAGTGAATCGGCATTTGAAGGCACAAAAAAAGAATATGATTTGGGCAGACGTTCGCAATTAGAGTTGCTTGATGCTCAAGAAACATGGCTCAATGCCGAACAATCCTATCATCAGGCATTGCGGCAATTCGTCAATGCCCATTACCAATTACTTGCCAATAATGGACAATTAGCCTATTCTGATTTTAAGAACTGATACTATATAAATATGATTTTGCGCCCCATATACATAATTATCATACGCGCAAATCATTGAATGATGATAAAATTGAAAATGAAATGAAACAACAAAAGTCTCACCAGTCTCAAAAACATGATAAGCTACTGCTAACGCGTGTGTTATCGTTAGAAAGTGTGTTTGACCGAAATTATGACCGCCTATGGGGTGGCGTTTTCTTTGATTCAAACGCGGGCAAAAAAGACAAGAAAGACAGCAAAAAACCCGCATGGAATAAAAAAATGTCGGTTGGTTTGGCTGAAAATAATGCTGAAATGATGAATTATATTTCGCCTGAAACTGTCAGCAGTACGATACGTGAGCGGTTAAGCTATATCGATATCAAAAAATCATATAAGAATATCCTCACAACTCAAACCTACTTTCTTGATGATGAAATGACAAAAAATGATGAGGCAGGTGAGACAAATATTGATGATATTTTTGCTAATACAACATTCGGCGTTAGCCATAAAGAAAGTGCCGAAAACTTAGAAGAACTAAAAAACTGGACAGACATTGATGACGAAAATTTAGAGCAATCGCAAACCGATATTATCGCTTTTGATTTTTTGTTTTTAGGTGAAGAAAATAAACAAAAAACCAAAAAATCAACCAAACAATCCACAGGGCAATCCACAGGGCAACCCACAGGGCAACCTACAGGGCAACCCGCAAAAACCGCCGACCCGAATGATGAATTATTAGACCTAGCAGCATGGGGGCTAGAAGATGATGATGCATCAGTTGCAATGCCATCTCAACCGCCACAAGCAATGCCAATAGCACCACCAGCAACAATGTCAAAAACACCTGATATAGATATTTCACCTGCACAAGAAATGGCGGCATTACCTGATCAACCGCCCGCACAATCGCATATCAGTGCCAACGAGACAACATCATCGGATATTGTATCGGTTGATAATTTGCTAAAAAATATTGGTTATCACAGCAAACAGGCTGATGTGAACCATGACGCCATTCACGACCATGCAGATTCCCAAACAGATACTGATATGGTTGATATTACCGTAATGCCAGACATTGTTGACAATAAGCCTGCCAGCGAGCCAAATAGTGGCAATCATAGCCAACAAACCCAACAGGCTGAAAAAAATCAACACACGAATCAGAAACAAGCATTAAAAGCGCAAAAGAAGGCGGAAAAACAAGCGGAGAAACAAGTGCGTCAAGCGCAAAAACAAGCAGAGAAACAAGCACGCCAAGCACAAAAACAAATCCAAAAAGCACAGAAAAAACAGAAAAAAACGAGAAGCATTCGTGATATATTAAAGGAAAATTCCGAGAAAACCACACCGCTTACCGCTGATGAAATTGCCATTCAAGCAGAGTTTGGTGGTCGTATGGCTTCATATGATAATGACACCGAACATGCCGAAAATATTTTAGATAAAATCAGCACCGCCCCTGCTGATAGCACGCCACATTACCAGCAAATTCAAAAAACATTTGATAATAACCCCCTCTCATCAATGGATTTGGCATCTATAGATTTACCATCTCTGAATTTGCCGCAAAGCCCTGAACATCAACAAGCAGCGGTAAGTGAGATTAAGAATCTGTTAGGTGCTGATAGTAATGCAGCGTCATCTGATAGTATTTTAGCCGATTTTGCCAATCTTCAACAAAAAATGGCGGAAAAAATGAATAAAAAATAGCGATATCATTGCTATTTTGCTATTTTACCCCCTATTAACAACATTATGACAAAAATAATATGGATTATATTAACTTAAATCATGCTGGATAAACATTACCACCCCGAAACAATTGAAGCGAAAATCTACCTACAATGGGAGACCGAAAATTGTTTTGCGCCCGAAGAAAATAGCAATAAGCCTAGCTATAGTATCGTTATTCCACCGCCCAATGTGACGGGTAATCTGCATATTGGTCATGCTTTAAATAATACTCTGCAAGATATATTGGTGCGTTATCACCGTATGGCGGGCTATAATTGCCTGTGGTTGCCCGGTACTGACCATGCTGGCATTGCCACGCAAAGCCTTGTGGAACGGCAATTAACCGCCGAAAATACAACCCGCCATCACATGGGGCGTGAAAAATTTATCGATCGTGTCTGGCAGTGGAAAGCACATTCAGGCGGTAATATTCTTAATCAAATCAGGCGGATTGGCGCATCGGTAGATTGGAGCCGCGAACGTTTCACGATGGATGAGGGCTTAAGCCATGCCGTTTTGCAAGTATTTGTAACGCTTTACAATGATGGGCTGATTTATAAAGATACCAGATTGGTGAATTGGGACCCTGTGCTAGAAACTGCGATTTCCGATTTAGAGGTGCAACAGCAAGAAACCGATGGGCATTTATGGCATATCCGCTATCCGATTGAAAATAGCGATGACTATATTGTGATTGCCACCACCCGCCCCGAAACAATTTTTGGCGATGGCGCGGTTGCCGTGCATCCCGATGATGCACGCTATCATCATCTGCATGGCAAATATGCGTTACTGCCCTATTGCGACCGCCGTTTGAAAATTGTTGCTGATACAATGGCTGACCCTGAAATGGGCAGTGGTGCGGTTAAAATTTCTGGCGCGCATGATTTTAACGATTTTGAATGCGCCAAACGCCATGATTTACCGATGCCGATTATGATGGATAAAAGAGGCTATCTGATTGACCCTGCCCCCGCAGATTATATCGGGCTAGAACGGTTTGAAGCACGTAAGAAAGTGGTGAAAGCATTAGAAAAAGACGGATTTTTAGTAAAAGCCGAAAAATACAAACATATGGTACCGCATGGCGACCGTTCGGGCAAACCCGTAGAACCAATGTTAACCGAACAATGGTTTGTTGATGCCAAAACATTGAGTAAACCCGCCATTGATGCAGTAAAAAGCGGCAAAACCGTGCTTTATCCAAAAAATTGGGAGAAAACCTATTTTGAATGGTTGAATAATATTCAGCCTTGGTGCATTTCGCGTCAATTATGGTGGGGGCACCAGATTCCTGCATGGTATGGCGAAGATGGTGAGATTTTTGTGGCGATGAATGAAACAGAAGCGCAAATACTTGCCGACAAGCATTATGGCAAGCCAAGCATTATCACCCGCGATGAAGATGTGCTAGATACATGGTTTTCATCAGCATTATGGGCATTTTCGCCATTGGGCTGGCCTGATACAAACAGCAAAGATTTACAAAATTTCTTCCCCACTTCTTTATTGGTAACGGGCTTTGATATTATCTTTTTCTGGGTGGCACGGATGATGATGATGAGCCTGTATTTCATGAAAGATATTCCGTTCAAAACTATCTATGTTCATGCGCTGGTGCGCGATTCCAAAGGGCAGAAAATGTCAAAATCCAAAGGCAATGTGATTGACCCGATGGATTTGATTAACGAACATGGCTGCGATGCCATGCGTTTTGGGCTAGCATGGCTGGCAGCCCCAGGTCGCGATATAAAATTATCGACCGATAAAATTATCTCTTGCCGCAATTTTGCCACCAAATTATGGAATGCCGCCCGTTTTGCACAAATGCAACAGGCTTATTACGACCCCGAAACATTTGATGTCACAAAAATTAAGCATCCGCTTCATCGCTGGATTATTCACCAAATCAGCACATTGGCGCAATCACTCAGTAGCGATATTACCAGTTACCGCTTTCATGATGCTTCGGGTAATTTATATCAATTTATCTGGGGTGTATTTTGCGATTGGTATTTAGAATTTTCTAAAAATTTAGATGGCGATATAAACGCTGAGGCAAAGCGCGAGAATAAAATCGTTACCGCTTGGGCAATAGAAAATTTGCTGATATTATTGCATCCTTTCATGCCGTTCATCACCAGCGAACTTTACACGCAAGGTAAATTTTCGCCCAACCATGATAAAATCCTGATGCTACAATCATGGACCAAATCGGAAAAGAATATGCGTGATGATGAAGCCTGTAACGAAATGGATTGGGTGATGCGGCTCATCACGCAAATTCGTTCGATACGCGCAAGCCTTAATTTGCCACCATCGCAAATATTACCGCTTACATTAAGCAAACTTAACCCTCAAAGCCAAGAATTTTTGCAAAGCCACCAAGCACAAATCAGCAAATTGGCACGCGTTACAATCACGGTGAGTGACACAGATGATGATTTTCCAAAAGGTAGCGTGCGCTTTTTACATGACGAGGCTTCGGCCGCCCTTTTGATTGCTGATGCGATTGATTTTAAGATGGAAATTGCACGGCTTGAAAAAAATATCACTGCTTTAATCGCAAAAAGCGATGGTTTAAATGCAAGGCTGAATAATGCAGAATTTATCAAAAAAGCACCTGCCAATGTGGTAACACAAGCCAAAAATGAGCTTGCAGGTAATGATGATGATAAAGAACGCTTAAACGAGGCACTGAATTTACTGAAACAAATTAGTGAGAATTGATAATGTCGACATTCCGAAAAGCCTTACAAAGAGCTATTCGCAGACAAGATAGTGCGGTTTTGCATCAAACCCTAGATGATTGGACAAAAATTTCTTCAGAATTGACTATTTTTGAATTTTTCTTATTCATTTCCAATAATATTCTTCAACTTACATGTCAGGATTTTTTAACGCAAACACCGATTGCACCCGAAAAATACCAAAAAATATTATGGTTGAAAGAGGAACTCAAGCAAAGCCCTTTTGCGCTATCAGTGATGCTCAGTATCGCCTATATTAATAGCTATACAGGTGATTTAGATGCTGCATCAAAATTATACCGCACCGCTCTTATTAATTATGTCAATTTATTAAACACCAAAAATATCAAAATATCAGACCCGTCTTCATGGGGTTGGTTTGTTAACTATGCTAATTTTAGCGAGCCACGCATCAGTGAGGGAATACCATCTCCACTACCAAGACTCACCATACCCAAAAGCTTGTCCGAAAATTTACAAACCAGTAAAACAATCATCACCGCCTATGGCAACGTCCCCTATATCATGCATTTTACCGAACGTTTTGTCAAAAACATTCACACCCATATCAGCAGTGATGTTAAAATTTTACTGGTGGTAGGTGATGCTGATGATGTTTGCAAAAACCATTGCAGGCAATTGAAACAAACCTATCCACAGCTGCATATTGCTTTTGAAGCTATTCCTGATAGATTCAAACACCCGAACGTTTTATCCACCTATTGTTCATTACGCCGCTTCACCTATATTGATGATATTTTTGAAGCTGTCGGTGACCATTGTCTGATTACGTTAGATTTAGATTTATTTATTAACAAGGATTTTAAGGTTATTGTTGATCAAGTCACCGATGTTCCGTTTGGTTTTTACAGTCCCCAAAATAATATATTTACCTCTGAAAATACATTTGGTGCTGGTTATGTTATTTTTAATAATAGTGCTGTCGCGCAACGGATTCGCCATCATCTCAATGATTATTTGCGTAAAAAATTGCAAACTGGCAACATCAATTGGGTGATTGACCAATATGCGCTTTTTTATGCTTTACAATGTGCCAATTTAACCAAAGAAGAACTTGCCTCATGTTATAATATCAGTGATGCTTATAAGAATATAACGCAATTTCATTTTGGCACATCCGAACCAGAACAGCTTTTATATAAACAAGAACGCGAAGAAAAAGAAAAAGACATCCGTTTTTTCATGAATATGACACCAACAAATATTACTTTTGATAAAAAAACCCTATGCCCGATAATGAGTAGCTAATAATTTATTCAACCAGAAAATAATAACCATATGCCAAAATTAACGCTGGCACGGCTGAATAAAGCGTGGCAATAACCGCAGGTTTTTTTGCCAAAGCCAATGCAGGAAACAGAGCATCGCCATCATTGCTAATGGCGTTACCAAACAAGGCTGAAAGCGGGATAAAGCCATTAAGATACAATGTCGTTACCAAAATTTGCGGGCCACAACCGGGGATAAAGCCAACCAAAATCGCCATCAATGGCACAAAAATAGCAATCGTATCAAATAAAATTCGTAAATCAAAATTGGTGAGATAAATCGTAACATCAAATAGTAAAAACGCCAATAGCACCCATACGGTAACAAAATTCGTATCATCAATAAAATTTCGCAAAGTCATCTGATAAGGCACAGTTTCTTGCTGATGCTGTAGCATCATCTGCATTTCTTCTTGTTGCCCCATCAAAATATACATCACCCAGCATAAAACGCCACCTAAACCGCCCAATATCAACATGATATATGCCATTGCCCCATCAGGTGCAAATTGTATCGCCAGCAAAATTGCGAATATCACCCCCGGTATCATCCATAATAACCAGATTCTATCAAGCCATGGCACTATTTTTAATAAGGCAGGCGATACGGGCAATGTATCATCATCACTGCTTATCACGCTTTGTTGCGCTTCTTCGCCACGCATAAAATCAACACCATGAAGCGCATTCACCAACATGCCAAAAACACAGCCAACCACAAAGCCTATGATAATAATCATCATGCCCGTCAGTGGCTCGCGCGCAATCAATAAAAATGCCGCATCGCCCATTGTGGCAATAAGGGCGGCGGTTAATGCGCCAAAACTCTGTCTGCCTTTAACATATTGCGTAACAACAACAATTGCGCCACCACAGCCCGGTATCGCGCCCAAAAACGCGGCAAATGGCACTTCCCATTGTTTATTTGCTAATAATTTCAGCGCGTTAATGTTAAATAATTTTTCTAGCGCATAAAAAATATAAAGTGCTGCAAATACAAAAGCACTCACTTGCAGATAAGCATCAGAGATTGATTGTAAGATGACAGAAAAAGCCGCATTATCATAAATGATAATTACGCATAATATTCCTATCATCACAAGAGAATATTTTAGCCTTAACGAAATTGCCGAGAGTCGGTTATAATGTATATTCAATAGTATATCTTAACGAAAAATAAAAAAGTCATTGTCATTCAAATAATTTTACCTCATCATAATATCAATGTTCGATTTTGTCAATCAGCATCGTTTAAGTTTCAGCATTCTTTATCAGCCATTAAAGATATTTTTTAATTTTTTCCTTGTTAAGTTTAACCTTACTAATATTCCTATTTCTACTTTGTTGTTCCTTTATGTGAATGGTTTTTTTATCGTCAAGAGTAATATTATTTTGTAAGGAACAATCACTGATATTTTTACATTCTGGATTTTGGGCAAGTTCCATTTGATGAAACACATGCAAGAGTGCAAATTGATCCAAATACCAATAAAAACCATTCTCTTCTGCCATTTTCTGCCTGATGAATAAGCTCACCTGCTGAGTAAATTGCAAGGCAATATCGTTTTTTCGTAAAAATAGCTGATTGGCACAAATAACACTGCGTGGATTAAAAGTTTCATCTTTATTGCACATATAACCGATAGAAGCATCTTCGCCATATGCCACCCGCTTTTGATAGTCATGCTTAAATTCTAAATCTAAATCAGTTATCAGCAAATACGGATTATCAAACGTTTGCAATATATGTTCGGCTGATAAAAACCGTCTGCAGGCGCAATAGGTTGCCAAATATTGTGGCACTGTAAATTGCTCAGGAATCATATCAACCGCAAAATAAATATGTTTGTTATCTTTTTGCAATTTTTCCATAAGCGCGTAACATTCATCATCGGGGTTGCCAATTGTTAGCAGCACAAAATAATCAGACGAGATAGATTTGATAGATTGCACATAGCTTTGTGCATAATGTTTGATATAATTGGCATCACCATAGGCATGAAACAGTGGCGTATTTGGAATATAATCATCACGTAATTGAGCAGGAATTTTCAAATCTGGCATGTCAATCGCGTGATGGTCGTAATCGCTGATCTCCATCGATAACACCATATGTTGTAGCCATCCCTGTCTTAAAACAACCTCATTCATTACTATTTCTGGCAGATGTTTACTGATACGTCCATAATGGTAAAAAGCCCGACAATAATATTTTATGGCATTATCAAACTCACCGTTAAACGCATGACAGCTGGCAGTGATTTCTTCTAGCACAAAAGAAAATAAATGTTTTGAAGGAATGATGCTGTTTAGCCATGTCATATCAGTTTGCCAATCAATTTTTTCTCCTTTTACAAAGTAAAGATTGAGTAGCTTAAAATAACCAACCAGTAACAGCCAGAATAATGTTAAAGGCTGTGGATGTTTTTCTAGCAGCGCAACAATATTAGCAAACGCTTGTTTATTCTTATGACGCACAGTTTCATCAAATAATTGTTGCGTTGTTTTATCAATCAACTCGCCAACCGAGCCAATATCCAATGTTTCATTTAGCTTTTTATATTTTATCATATCATTTACTCATTATTACGCCTTAAATATTCGGTGATGATGCAATTATTATACTATTTTATTTTGTTAAGCTTAAAGGCTCTTTCATTCGCCATTGATATGCTTGTTAAGTTTTTCTTCATTCAGTCTAACCGTAACACTATTCATATCTTTAAATTTTTGTTGCTTCACTTCACCAGTTTTTTTATCGTCAGGCGTCATATCATATTGCAAAGCACAATCGCCGATATTTTTACATTCTGGATTTTGGGCAAGTTCCATTTGATGAAACACATGTAATAAAGCAAATTGATCCAAATACCAATAAAAACCATTTTCTTCTGCCATTTTCTGCCTGATAAATAAACTCACCTGCCTAATAAATTGCAAGGCAATATCGTTTTTGCGTAAAAATACGTGACCTGCAGGAATAACATTACGTGGGTTAAAAGTTTCATCTTTATTGCATGTATAGGTAATGGAGGCATCTTCGCCATATGCCACCCGTTTTTTATATTCATGGTTAAATTGAAAATCCAAATCAGTTATCAGCAAATAGGGATTATCAAACGCCTGTAATATATGTTCGGCTGATAAAAACCGTCTGCACGCGCAATAGGTTGCCCAATATTGTGGCACTGCAAATTGTTCAGGAATTGTATCAACCGCAAAATAAACGTGTTTTTCACTCTTTTGCAATTTTTCCATAAACGCGTAACATTCATCATCGGGATTGCCAATAGCGATAAACACAAAATAATCAGGTGAAATAGCTTTGATAGATTGCACATAGTTTTGTGCATAATTTTTGATATAATTGGCATCACCATAGGCATGAAACAGTGGCGTATTTGGAATATAATCATCACGCAATTGAGCAGGAATTTTCAAATCTGGCACATCAATAGTAGGGTGGTCGTAATCACTGGTCTCCATCGATAGCACCATATGTTGTAGCCAATCTTGTCTTGCATGAATTTCATCCATTTTTATCTTTAATATGTCTGGATTAAGACACATATAACCATAATAAACCCGACAATAATATTTTGTTGCATTATTTAAATCACCATTAAACGCATAACAGCTGGCGATAATTTCTTCTAACACGAAAGAAAATAAATGTTTTGAAGGAATGATGCTGTTTAGCCATGTCACATCAGTTTGCCAGTCAATCTTTCGCCCTTTAACAAAATGACGGTTGAATAACTTAAAATAACCAACCAATAACAGCCAAAATAATGTTAAAGGCTGTGGATGTTTTTCTAGCAGCGCAACAATATTAGCAAACGCTTCTGCCTGTCTATTACGCACGGTTTCATCAAATAATTGTTGCGTTGTTTTATCAATCAACTCGCCAACCGAGCCAATATCCAATGTTTCATTTAGCTTTTTATATTTCATTATATTCTCTATATTCTCATATCCTATAACCTCATTGATGATGATGCAATTATTATGCTATTTTCTACTGTAATTTTAAGTAAATTATGTTAATCTATTCGACTATTCAATAAGCGCACTACCATCTATCAGGGGGATTATCCAACAATGCCTTATATACCACATATTACAAAAGCCCCGAATTAAATGAACAAATTCGTTTCCATTCGCGGTGCCCGCGAACATAATCTGCAAAATATTGATGTTGATTTACCGCGTGATAAATTGGTTTTGATTACTGGGCTTTCGGGCAGTGGTAAATCATCATTAGCGTTTGATACCATCTATGCCGAAGGGCAGCGCCGTTACGTGGAAAGCCTTTCAGCCTATGCACGGCAATTTTTAGAAATGATGCAAAAGCCTGATTTAGATTCCATCGAAGGCCTATCGCCTGCCATATCAATTGAACAAAAAACCACTTCGCGCAATCCGCGCTCAACGGTTGGCACGGTGACTGAAATTTACGATTATTTGCGTCTGCTATTTGCCAGAATCGGCATTGCCTATTCGCCTGCCACTGGCTTGCCGATTAAATCGCAATCAGTGTCGCAAATGGTTGATGCGATTTTGGCGATGGAACAAGGCACGAAATTATTACTGCTCTCGCCGATTGCACGCGGACGCAAAGGCGAATATCGCGCTGAATTTGCTTCGCTTGCCAAGCAGGGATTTCAACGGATACGCATCGATGGCACAATCTATGAAATGGATGAATTGCCACAGCTGAATAAAAATATCAAACATGATATTGAGGTGGTGGTGGATAGAATTATCGTCAAAGCTGATGATGATTTGCCCAAACGCCTTGCTGATTCCATTGAAACCATCTTGAAATTAAGCAATGGCTTATTATTTGTTGACCATGTTGATGGCGATAGCAATAAAAGGCAGGTATTTTCAGCCAATTTTTCCTGTCCCGTTTCGGGCTTTACCATAGAAGAGATTGAACCACGCTTATTTTCATTCAACAGTCCACATGGTGCTTGCCCCACTTGCGATGGGTTAGGGGTTGAAGTTTTATTTGATAAAGAATTGGTGGTACCCAACCCAGAATTAACGCTCGCCAAAGGGGCTATTTTACCATGGTCAAATCAGGGCAATAAGCCTGCCCCTTATTATTGGCAAACATTGGAAGCATTGGGCAAATATGCTGGTTTTGATATGAATATGCCTTTTGGCGAATTAACCGATAAACAACAGAATATTATCCTATTCGGCACTGATGAAAAAATTAAATTTATCTATCAAAATGAAGATGTAAAAACCTATCGCGTGGAACGCACATTTGAAGGAGTGATTAATTCGCTGATGCGTCGCTTTCGCGAAACCGATTCTGCTTCTATCCGCGAAGAATTAGGCAAATATCAATCATCGGCAAATTGCACTGCTTGCGGTGGTTACCGCCTATGTGAAGCCGCGCGCACCATCAAAATCAACCAGATACATATTGGGCAAGTGAGTGAAAAATCAATCAATGATGCCTATCAATGGTTTACCGACTTGCCTGATGCGTTAACCAATACCGAACGCGAAATCGCCACTCAAATCTTAAAAGAAATTCGCGAACGCTTGCAATTCTTAATGGATGTTGGCTTAAATTACCTCACCCTATCGCGCAAGGCAGGCACACTTTCAAGCGGTGAAAGCCAACGAATTCGACTTGCTTCGCAAATTGGTTCTGGTCTTACAGGCGTACTTTATGTGCTAGATGAACCATCAATCGGCTTGCATCAACGCGATAATGACCGCTTGCTGACCACCCTTGTTAAATTGCGCGATTTAGGCAATACTGTGATTGTAGTAGAACATGATGAAGATGCGATGCGGATTGCCGATTATGTGCTAGATATTGGACCGGGCGCAGGCATTTATGGCGGGCATGTGGTGGCAGAAGGCACATTGCAAGATATTATCGATTGTAAAGAAAGCCTTACAGGGCAGTATCTTTCGGGCGTGAAAAAAATTGAAGTGCCGAAAGAACGGCGCAAAGGCAAGAGCGGCCAAAGGCTTAAAATACAAGGGGCGCGCCATAATAACCTTAATGATGTATCGATTGAAATTCCGTTAAGCACCCTTACTTGCGTAACGGGCGTTTCGGGTTCGGGCAAATCTAGCCTGATTATTGAAACCTTACAGCGCGCTTTGGCAAGCATGTTGATGGGCGCACGCGACCGTTCTGGTGAATATGATAAAATCACTGGCACAGCATTTTTAGATAAAATTATCGTGATTGACCAATCGCCAATCGGGCGCACCCCGCGTTCTAACCCCGCTACTTATACAGGTTTATTCACCTATATTCGCGACTGGTTTGCCAGCCTGCCCGATGCCAAAATGCGCGGCTATAAGGCAAGCCGTTTTTCTTTTAACGTTAAAGGCGGTAGATGCGAGACATGTCAAGGCGATGGGGTGTTAAAAATAGAAATGCACTTCTTGCCCGATGTGTATATTCAATGCGATAATTGCAAAGGCAAACGCTATAATCGCGAAACACTGGAAGTGAAATATCGCGATAAATCAATTGCTGATATTTTGGATATGAGCCTTGCCGAAGCGTTGGAATTTTTCCGTGCGATTCCGAATATCCATAATAAATTGCAAACCTTACATGCGGTGGGTTTGGATTATATCAAATTAGGGCAACAGGCAACAACGCTTTCGGGCGGCGAAGCCCAGCGCATTAAACTTGCCAAAGAATTATCGCGCCGTGCCACTGGGCGCACCATATATGTGCTAGATGAGCCAACCACAGGTTTGCATTTTGCCGATATTCAAAAATTACTAGATGTGTTGCAAAAGCTGGTTAATACGGGCAATACGGTGCTGGTGATTGAACATAATTTAGATGTCATTAAAACAGCCGATTGGCTGATTGATGTTGGGCCCGAAGGCGGTGATGCAGGCGGGCATATTATTGGCATGGGCACGCCTGAACATATCGCCACCATTAAGGAAAGCCATACGGGGCGGTATTTGAAAGAAATTCTTAAAAAATAAACATATCATAAAAAAGAGAGGAAACACGCATGAATGATTTTATGACAAACCCTTATATCGGCAAAAAATTTCTTGATAATGTGCCAAAGCTTGACCCCACAAAAATAGAAACGGTCAAACAATTATTGCAACTCTGCCCCATCGCCAAACCAACCCCATTGCGTCAATCGCCCGCATTGGCTGATAGCTTAAATATCGGCACGCTCTCACTCAAAGATGAGCGCAACCGCATGAATCTGGGCAGTTTTAAGGCATTAGGCGCAGCCTATGTGATTGCCAAACGGGCGGCTGAAAAACTGACTGAAAAAATGAGTGATGGTGATATTAACAGCATCGATGAAGCACAATGGCACAACGCACTGAATGGTGAGGTTTTTATCACCGCCAGTGCCGGCAATCACGGGATTTCGGTAGCGGCAGGGGCGCGGATATTTGGCGCAAAGGCAGTGATTTATCTTGCCAAAACTGTGCCTACCGATTTTGCAACACGGCTGAAAAATTATGGCGCCGAAGTGGTAATTGCGGGTGATGATTATGATGCAAGCTTGGCAGAAGCCATGCAGGCTGCCGAAACAAATGATTGGTATCTGTTAGCCGATGGCACATGGCAAGGCTATAATATTGGCACTGAGGTAATGGAAGGCTATTTGGTGATGGCTGATGAAACCTATCATGCCATGCAAGATGCGCCACCCACCCATATATTCCTACAAGCAGGCGTTGGCGGTTTGGCGGCGGCGGCGGCAATTATGGCGCGTTATTATTTTGCCGATACTGATACTATGCCCGCACCGCAAATCATTGTGGTTGAACCCGATGAAGCGCCTTGCTTACAGCAATCCATACAGGCGGGTAAATTAGTAGAAGTAACAGGTGGTATTTCCAATATGGGCAGGCTAGATTGCAAAACGCCATCTTTGGTAGCACTAGATACATTGGCGCATACCGCCAATCATTTTATGCTGGTAAGTGATGAAGAAGCCACAAATGCCATGCCATTATTGGCGGCGCATGATTTTGCCACCACGCCATCGGGCGGAGCGGGCTTTGTTGGTTTGCAAAAAGCAATCCAGCATCAGCAATTCAACCTTGATAAAAATAGCCATGTGTTGATTTACCTATCCGAACAAGCATTATAACGATGAGATGATATGATGGATTTTCCAATAGCTGAATTTCAGGCAAGGCTTAAAAAAACTCAAAAATTAATGTATGGGGCAAATATTGATGCTCTGTTTCTCACCCGCGAGGCAGAGATATTCTATTTTAGCGGTTTTCGCACATTATTCTGGCAAAGCCCTACCCGTCCATGGTTTTTAATTATCCCGCAAAAAGGTGAGCCGATTGCCATTATTCCAACCATTGGCAAGGCATTGATGGCGCAAACATGGGTGAAAGATATTCGGACATGGGCATCGCCACACCCGAACGATGATGGTATCAGCCTATTGACCGATGCGCTAAAATCCTATCAAACAATCGGTATCTTAAAGGGTAACGAAACGCATTTGCATATGCCGCTTAACAATTTTGAAACATTAACGCAGAAATTATCAGCGCACAATTCATCAACGCAATGGGTGGATTGCACCAAAATTATCCAAACAATTCGCGGTGTTAAATCGCCTGCCGAAATTGCCATTATCCACGAAATGTGCCAGATTGCCAGCAAATCATTCTTGGATATTCCCAATATTATTCATCAGGGGCAGAGTTTGAAACAGGCATTTCATGCGTTTAAAATATCGCTATTGCAACATGGCGCTGATGATGTGCCTTATCTGGTTGGCGGTGCTGATAACCCCTGCTATCACGATATTATCGCCCCGCCTAGTGATAAGATTCTGCAACAGGGCGATGTGTTGATGCTGGATACTGGCGCGACCTTAAAGGGTTATTTTTGTGATTTTAACCGCAATTTTGCGATTGGTAAGGCCGATGATACTGCCAAACGCGCTTACGAAACATTATGGCGTGCCACTGAAGCGGGGTTGAAAGCGGCACGGGCAGGCATCACCGCCGCCGATTTATTCCACGCTATGAATGAAGTGATTAAGGAAGATGCGGGCAATATCAATGCCAGTAATATCAGCACAGGCGGGGTTGGCAGATATGGACATGGGCTAGGGATTGCGCTCACCGAATGGCCGTCTTTCTTTCCGCTAGATGAGACAGTTTTACAAGAAAATATGGTGATAACATTAGAGCCAAGCATAGAATTGCCCGATGGGTCAATCATGGTAACAGAAGAAAATATCGTGATAACAAATGGCGCACCGCAATTATTAACCACCCGCGCAGCAGAGACATTACCAGTGATTGGGTGAGGGGTTGTAGTGTTGGGTATGGCAAGGCACGGTATCGCCCTTTGTGATAAACACCTCTAAAAGCGCACACCTCCGCTAATATTGGACACAGCGGTGGGATTATCAAGGCACGCTAGATTTTAGTGTTAAGTAACAGCGGGGGGCAAGCGAAGCATATCTTACTTTCAATGCGACACTGGAGCATTGAAAATTTTAGATATACTGGGTTGCCAATTCTGACTCGTATTGAACGCCCTGACACGCACGATGCTAGTATTGAGTATAGCGGGGGGATTATCAAGGTACGCTAGATTTTAATATTAAGCACAGCGGTGGGGGGTATGGGGGGCGTCATCGCGTGGCAATGGGCTTATGCCTCATTGCCGAAGCGTATGTCGCAAAGCCCCCCATATATTAATGTATTGCAACACGCATCTCTGCCAATGCTGACGAATCTAGCAACACGCACCTAAACAGGTGATTGAGCCTGCCGAAATCCCATGTGCTACACTCCTGAAGCACTGCCTATGGATTATCACCTGCGAGAGAATGACGGAGTAGAGATGATAGTTATTTTTGTGTTACTCTTGAAAAGAATGATTTTTTATAAAGCCTTCTATATTAAATGCAAAAGTTTTTTTGATAAATTTTTTATTACCAAAAATACAAACTTCATCTTCTGGAATAAAACTTTCTAAAGTTGGTTTGTGAAAAATGTCGTTTTCTAAATATTCATATAAATCATTAGCTGTAAATCTATTACTCTTCCATAGACATATTGTTTTTTCATTTATGTTGCTAAAACTTGCTTCAATCAAATTTATCTTACCTGAATCTATAAAATTAGTTATTTCTGATATTGTTCTTACAGAATGCCCTTTAATCCGCAATCCATTAAACATGCGATTAGACATAATAATACTTGTTACTAATGTAGCATCAGCAATCTTCCAACCTAAGTTTTGACTTAAATATTGTTTAAATTTATCCTCTTGATATAAATGCTTGAAGCGCTGTAATTGGTTAGAAGCTTTTATAATATAATCGTAACTGGTTCGTAGCTCATGTGCATCACATGGAAGATTAGAATTTTTACATTCAAAAACAAATAAATAGCCATCACATAATGCAATATTATCAATCTCCCCTTGCTTACCGTTCCACTTATAAGGAAAATTACTTTTTACTTGAAAATTCTTTGAAAATAATGCGTCATATACCAGCTTTGGTAATGGGTCATCAGTGCCGTCTTCATAAAACCGCCTTGTTGATAATTGCAATGAATTTCTTAATATGTTAGTATTTCCAATGATATTATGAGGTGCAGAAACAAAACCTTCCTCAATTTTTAAAATTGGTTGATACATAATATCAAAAAACCCACTCTTATTTTTAAAATTATATGAAAGAAAGTTAATTAATTTTTCCGATGATTTATCAAGAACCATATCCAATATTTGCTTTAATAAATTTAATTCTAAATATGGCACGAAAGATTGGTTGGTTGTATGTATTTCTGTTTGCATACGTGACTCACAATAATAAAATAATGCCCAACGAGATAAATTTATAAAACGTTGAAAACGAATAATATCAAACATACACACCCCAGCAGCAACTTCAAAATCTAATAATTCCTGTGGTTCAATGTTCCATTCCAATACAGCCCCATCAATTTGCATTATTTCTTCGGGAAATAAGAATTTTCCAAAAATTTTTTGTTCTTTTAGAAAATAATCATAAAATTTTAAAACATACCGTGGAAAAGGATTTTCAAATAAAGTGATCATTTCCTTGCCAAATTTATCATTATAGATTTTTGCCATTTCTTTAACAAAGTTTTCTTTATGATGTTGAAAGACAAGCCCCCTCTTTATTTGTTGAAAACCTACACCTACATATCCTAAACGCCTTGCTTTCTCAAATTCGTCAGAGGGAGGATGTAATTCATATATATGATTATCTTTATTATTGATTAAAACTTTATAACCATAAAAATCAATTTTCACTTCAGCATCGACAATAAAACGAATTTTTGTCGCTTTTGCTAGTAATTTATCAGCATGAGAAAGAGAGAAATCCATGTTATTATCAGGTAATGGCTGACGCTCACCAACATGCTTATGGTATAAAAACACAATATAACTACAAGCTTCCGCAATAAAGTCAGGAAAAATAAAATTTATGCTATCGTCTATTTTTGCACTATAGTCAAGCTGACCTGTTGTAGCTTGTAACATAAAATGTAGGTCTGTTTTAACCAAAACTTCCCGTAATAAATTTCCTTTTCTTTCTTTTAGTTCTTTAACAATTTGCTCTTTTAACTGTCTGGCTTCTTCACATATTATGTAAAGAGAAGCTAAACTTTTAAAATAAGATTTAATATCATCGGTTAAATGTAATTTATCATACGCATTTTCAATAATTTCTTTCAATAAACCAGAGGATGCAAAATCATTTTGTGATGCCCGTAACACTCCTTTTTGCTTGGCGTTATTGATAAAGTTTTTTGCATTTACCAACAAGCCCAATAGCAACCAATTACTAGCTTGACTTGTTTTCTGTTTCCCTATATTTCTCTGAAGTTCTTGAATAATGTATTGAATATCATTTTTATGATATTCATCACTATTAATATTCTTCTGAAAATAATCAATAGAATTATACCAATCATTTTGGGGGGCTGAAGAAATTAAAGAGGTAATTTTTTGCGTCATTATCCTCACCCTGTAATTGCAATTATTTATTTTAAGTAGAAGTATTTTACTACCTATATATTATAACAAGAAAAATTCATTTGTAAAACTTTACTTGCCTTCACCTCCTCTTTCCTGTATAATTACCATATCGTTTGAAAAGTTTCGAGCGTGGGGCTTAATAACTCCTCTAATACAGTGCGGTTGCATCAACCGTGATTTGACGCATTTTCATGATATTATTGTTTGCGTCGATGATGCGCCTATCTCAGCTTTGGCTGGGGGGTGGTGCTATATGTCCAAGCGTCCGCGCCAAAAAGCGTCACGGCCGTTTATCACTGTATCAGCGGTTTATTAACTCCCAGCTACTAGAGTTTTCTAGTAGCTTTTTTGTTGATGCCTTGAAAGATTCGCATCGATGAAACGCTTATTTGGTTCGTAACCGCTAATATAAGAAAAACGGCGCGACTCTCTCACCCCTCATCATTTGTGATGAGGGGTGTTTTTTGGGCGTGTAGCACATAAGGCGGTGCGTGTGTTTATTGCGTTCATAGTATCAAGGGGGGTGCGGCGCAACTTCTCGGCGGCGTTTACTCAATACAAGCCAGAATAGGCAAGCGGGTGCGGTTAAAGTTTTGAAAATATATTTTCAAAACAAACCTGCCGTGCTTGCCCCCTTAATAATCCCCCCGCCTTACCAAAAATTAGCGGAGGTGCGTGTCAGAATAGGCAATCCGCATCTATTTCCTCTGCGGTAGGTTGCTTTCAAATTCGCGCAAGCGTTTGAAGATACTCCGCAATTCGGTAATGGTAATCCAATTATCTAATATCACCGCAAAGCTACCATAGACTTTATCAAACGCATTGCTAACTTGAATTAACACCCCTAATGTGACCGTGCCTGCGAATAATGCGGGTGCAATTAGCACAAGCGGTAGCAAGATAACCGTTTGACTGAAAAAGATGTACCATATATCATAATAGGCGGTATGCAAAAATAGTTGCTGATAATTAAAGCGAATACCAGTAAATAATTCGAATAATTTTGGTTGGGCTGCATAATCTTTTTTATTATCCTCGCCATAGACCAATTCTTTACGGTAGGCGGCTTCAACTTTTTGATTGTTATATTCAAGCAAGGGTAACTTCCAACTCACCAGCCATGAAATCGTTAAGCCACCGAGTGAGATAAACAAAGCCACCCATACCAGCGAGCCCGAAAAAATTTCGACAACAGGCAGACTAACTTCTTTGCTTAACCCCCATAGAATTGGGATAAATGCCACCAATGTAAATAATGCCCTCACAACATCTAAGAATAATTTTTCTACAATGCGCCCAAAGCGGTAAGTATCTTCCTGAATCCGTTGTGACGAACCCTCAATCTCCTCATCTACCTCGCGCCATAATGGAATATAAGCATAATTAATGGCTTGCCGCCAGCGCAGCACATAGATGCGGTTAAACCAGTTGGCGGCTGTGCTGATGGCAATTAACGGAAATACCACATAGGCGAATATTCTAATTTGATACCAAAAGTCGGTCATGCTATGGTCTTCGGGCTTTTGGATAATATCGTAAAAATCGCGATACCATTCATTTAAGAATACCGATATTCTAACACTTATCGCCAGAAATATCACCAATAGCAACAAACCACCCCATGCCCATAAACGCCACTCACGCGACATATAGAAGGATTTAAACAAAACCATTTTAAGCATATTATATTACCTCTCAATCCCTATAGATTTATCTTTTTATTATCAATTATTAAGTTGCATGCTTATAACATTTTTTTAATGTAAAATATACGATAAATTGCTAATTTTCATAATGAATGATGATGTTAGCTATGTTATAAAAAGAGTAAATATTTTCAAGAGGACAATGTAATGACGATAATGAGGGTGATAGTATGAGTGATGAATATGCACAAAATGAGAGGCAGGCTACAAAATTATCAAATATAACGATTAAAGGATTTAAATCTCTAGAAAATATTGAAAATTTTTCCTTGCAAAATATGAATATTCTGGTTGGTGCAAACGGCACAGGCAAATCTAATTTTCTTAATTTTTTTGGTATGCTGAGCTGGATGATACGCGGTAAAAACTTACAAGTATATATCGCTAAAAAAGGTGGCGGTGATGATTTGTTATTTAATGGCGCAAAACATACGCGCTCTATTGAATGTATTATGACTTTCAAAGGCAAAACAGGGCAAACAGAATATAGCTTTCATTTGCAACATACAGAAAATAATCAGCTTGTGTTTTCTCGTGAAGAATATAGATTTACTGGTAACCATGAGAGAAACAATAATCTCTCAACACCTAATTGGACACCGCTTGGTATTGGGCATATGGAAGCTAAAATTCATGATATTACTGATGATAAAACAGCCCACATCACACGTAAAATTTTACAAAATTGTACCATCTATCAATTTCATGATACTTCTGAAACCAGTCCATTAAAATTCTCTTCAGATATGGCTGATAAAGTTTTCTTAAAAGGTGATGGACAAAATCTTGCATCTATTTTATATGATTTGCAGCAGAATCAAAATAAATATTATCAAGAGATTGTTAATACAATACAGTTGGTTCTTCCTGTTTTTGCAGATTTTGAGTTGCAACCTTATCATGAAAAAATAGCATTACGGTGGCGCGCAAAGAATATGAATGATAAAACATTCGGTGCTCATTTAACATCAGATGGCACATTACGCTTTTTTGCACTGGTAACCTTGCTATGCTTACCCAAAGATCGGATATCTGATGTTGTATTATTAGATGAGCCTGAATTAGGCTTGCATCCCTATGCGATTTCATTATTGGCAGATTTGATTAAGCGTTTGGCAAAAAGCAAACAGGTGATTGTGGCAACACAGTCAACATTGTTACTCAATGAATTTGATGTTGAGAATATCATTATAACTAATATGGCTGAAAATGGGGCAACAACATTTTCGCGTCTTAAAAAAAATAAATTCCAAAAATGGTTAGATGAATATAATCTTGGAGATTTATGGCAAAAAAACGTTTTTGGTGGCAACCCTAAATGAAACGGCTTGCTATAATTGTTGAAGGATATACAGAATATTATTTTGTTGAAAATATTCTAAAAAAACATCTGCCCAAATTGAATATTACAGCTATTAATTTATGTGGGGGTGGAATATCTTTCAAATCTGTTTTAGGCGATGCAAAGATTTTACTTCATAATTATGATTATGTAACAACATTGGTAGATTATTATCAATTTAGAAAACCTGAACATATGCAAACCATCGACGACATTGAAAATGGATTAGAGCAAGCAATAAGCAATAAAAAATTTATTCCGTATCTTCAAAAACATGAATTTGAAGCTTTGGTGTTTTCTGATATAGCAAGGATACAGGATAATTTGGGCGAAAATTCGCAATTACAAAAAATACGGCAGCAACCCGAAGAAATAAATCATAATGAACCCCCGTCAAAATTATTAATGCGAATCTTTCCTGACTATAACAAAACATCTGATGGCATTACTATCTTAAAAGCAACTTCGTGGAATACAATAAGGCAAGAATGTCCGCGTTTTAATGAGTGGATAACAAAATTAGAAACTCTGGGATAACCCTAACAGACTTCGCCATCCGTTAAATCTTGTGAATTCGTTAATGGTCTCACCACCATGCTTGGGTATGTCGTGTTTTATCCGATTTTTTATTATGAGGCATTCTGCATCTTATCGTCTATTTCTTCTACCATTTCGCGTGTGATATTATCATTTTCAATTTTTGTGTTGCCATAGACAAAACTAATTCTATGGTCGCGCTCTTGTTCTTTGGTCAAAGGTGGTAATTTGCGGACATCTTCAACAAAATTATTCCAACCTTGCTTACTCGTTAAATTCATAGCAATACTCTTTTTGTTATTTCAATGATTATCGATTCGACTTACTTTAACCTAAAAGCAATGATAATGCCACAAAATCATATCAAAATTTTAACTATATGTTAGTGTATTTTTTTGATGTGAAATATATGATTAATTACAAGCTGTTGTTTTTTATGATTTGGTAATGCTGGTATTGAGCAATCTAGTGGGGGTTGTTAAGACGCACTCTCCCCCTCGTCTTCATTCCTGCGGCGGTAGAGTTCACTCTATTGTTCCAAATATTTTTTTATTTTCGGCAGATGATAGCGGCTAATCGGGAATTTTATGCCATCTTTTAACAATAAATAATGTTGATTGCCCTCGCGGATGATTTTCTGCATTGCCGTAAAACTCACCCAACAAGAACGGTGAGTCTGTAACCCAATATTCTGTAACATCGGCACGGCATCTTTCATTCGCATCAATAGCAATTCCACCCCCTTATCGGTTTTTACTTCTAAATAATGGTCGGCTGATTTTAAGTAAATCAATTCGCCTCTTTTTTCTTTCGGCAAACGGGCGATAATGCCTTTTTCAAGAATATCTTGCTCAAGAATATTGTTTTCAGGCAAGCCATTTGCGCGTGAATCCTGTTCAGATGAATTATTACCGCTAAAATAAATAAACAACCAATTAAAGATTATCACGCAAAAACCAATGATGAGCGTCATAAAAAACACATCAAAAAACGCCATATTCTCACCATAAAATAATGGTAAAATTAGCATCAGCCAAAGCGTGCCAGGGAACGCAAACATAAAATTAACGCCCAGCATGATAAGCAAGATAATATATTTATTGGCATCAACATAATTAAGAGACGCACGGCAGATAAATGCACTGCCCAACCATAATGGTAGCATAATCAGCGCCCACAAAAGCAAGCGTAATGCAAAAGACGTGATATCTTCACTGCTAAATGCACCCGTAATGGCGAATAAAAAAACCACAACCAGCGCACGCAATGCCTCATTCACCATGAATCGCATCCATTCACGCATCGTAAAATTTTTATTCATATCATTCACGAAAAATGCTCCCCTCTCGCGTAACAACGCTATCAGCACTGATAAGGCTCATGATAGCATTGTATGGCATTAGAGGAGAATTTACAATGCAAAACATATTCATTTGCCTTTTGGTTGGCATCATCTTTCATATCAATGGCGCGGGTTTCGGCGCAAATTTCGGCGCAAGGTTCGCCCATGCTGAAACGCGCCCTGCGATCACGCCTGCTTTGCAACTCACAATTCTATCAGCAAAAAACAGCGGTAGAATTTATCTGCAAATCATTGCCGCCCAATATGCTGATGACTTTCCATTTGCCACCAGCCATCTAAGCATGAGTTACCAATTTGATAATGAACACCCTACGCAAATATTAACACTCCCTGAAGGCATCTATGCCATCGCCGCTTTTCATGACTTAAATGATGACAGAAAATTAAACACAAACCATGTTACTTTGCCAATCGAGCCTTACGGCTTTTCAAATAATGCGCGTCGCAGATTTGGTCCCGCTAAATTTACCGATGCACAATTTACCATCATTGATGGTAACACTACACATATGACAATCAATCTGAAGCGAGATATTGCTATGGAGATATTCATCATCATATCCACTATCCTGACTTTAGGGCGTTTGTTGTGAAAGCCCCTCATTAAGTTATATCAAAGGAGAATAACAATGAAAAACATCTTTATCAATCGCCTTACCTCTATCAGTTTGCCCCGCATCATTTTAGTAGGCATCTGCTTAATCGGCATCATTTTTCATATTACTGGCGCAGGATTCGGCGCAAGGGTCGCCCATGCTGAAACGCGCCCTATTATCACGCCTGCCTTGCAACTCACAGTTCTATCGACAAAAAGCAGCGGTAGAGTTTACCTGCAAATCATTCCCACCCAACATGCCGCTGATTTCCCATCTGCCACCAGCCATATCAGTATGAACTATCTATTTGATAGCAAAAACCCAACGCAAATATTGGCACTTCCTGATGGTATTTATGCTATTTCTGCTTTTCATGATTTGAATGATGATGGTGAGCTGAACCGTAATCTTGTGGGTTTGCCAACCGAACCTTATGGCTTTTCAAATGATGCGCGTGGCACATTCGGCCCTGCTAAATTTGCCGATGCACAATTTACCATCACTGCTGATAAAATCACGCATCTTACAATTAACTTAAAATAGGATTTCATCATGCAATTATCAAAGCGCCATTTTTTGAATCTGTTGGCAATCAGCGCCGCTATGCCTGTGCTTATCAATCAACCTCTCTATGCAAAAGCCCTGCAATCTGACGATAATGATTATTACAGATTATTCAATAAAGCCTTGAAAAAAGATAAACGTTTAACGGCAATCAAGGGGGTAACACAAAATACCGCCCCCACCAAGCTTGAGAGTATCGGCACAATTCCGCCTGAACTTTATGGCACATTTTATCGCAATGGTCCTGCTAAAAACGAGTTTCATAACCGCCGCTATACCCATTGGTTTGATGGTGATGGTATGATCCATGCGTTTCGCCTATCGGCAAAGGGCGCACAATATCAGAGTAAATTTATTGAAACCGATAAATATCAAAAAGAGCTTGCCGCTGATAAATTCTTCCTGCCTAGCTCTGGCACAATATGGGCAGATAAAGATAACATCGTCAGCAACCCCGATGCCATCAACACCGCCAATATTAATCTGGTATGGCATGGTAACGAATTGCTGGCATTATGGGAAGGCGGTTCCGCGCATCGTATCAACCCTGATAATCTTGCCACATTGGGCAAAAAAATCTGGCGCGATGATTTAAATAATTTGCCATTTTCGGCGCATCCGCGAACAGATGAAAATGGCGATTTGTGGAATTTTGGTAGTGCGGCATGGATGGGTAAATTGCTGATTTACCGCATTAACCCAAGCGGTGAATTGATACAATTTGGTTTAGCCAATA